>NZ_JAGYFZ010000010.1:0-93181 GCF_019946675.1 Pseudomonas sp. BF-B-15 | reverse complement strand
CTCCTACAGGGGGTTACACAACCCTTGTAGGAGCGAGGCTTGCCCGCGAAGGCGTCAGACCCGCCAATACAAATCTTAAGCCCTGAACTGCCCCAGGCTCGCCTTCAACTGCGCCGCCAGGCCATCCAGCACCTTGCCGCTGGCCGTGGTTTCCACCACCGCCTGAGCCGCCTTCTCAGCCTGCGCATGAATGGTTTCAACCCGACCCCGCACCGCTTGCGCACCTTGCGCCTGATGGGCCGCCGCTTGCGTCGCCAGACCAATCGCCGCATGCACCTGCTCGACCGACACCTGCACCGATTGCTGCAACTGCGCACTGTCACGCAACACCAGCAAACCCTCGCTGGCCTGACGCCCGGCCTGGCCGATCACTTCCACCGCCTCACGCGCACCTTGCTGCAACGCCACGATGTGCGCCTGAATGTCGCCCGTGGAACTCTGGGTCTTGCTCGCCAGCGCCCGCACTTCGTCCGCCACTACGGCAAAGCCGCGACCGGTCTCACCGGCACGCGCCGCTTCAATGGCAGCGTTCAGCGCCAGCAGGTTGGTTTGCTCGGCGATCCCGTGAATCACGGTCAGCACCACTTCAATCTGCTCACTTTGCTGCGCCAGTCGCTCGATGACTTTCGCGCCGGTATCGACTTGCCCAGCCAACGCTTCGATCAGGCTGCCGACCTTCGCCGAGGTCCGGGTGTTTTCATCGGTGGCCGAACGGATATCCACCACTTGCTTCAAGGCTGCCTGCATTGCGTGGCTTTCAGATTGGGCCTCATCAGCCATTTGCGACAAGGCGCGCAAACTTTCGGCCACTTCGTCACGCTGCATGCCCGCCGCCGCATCGGCACCGGCGTTACGCAGGGTCATGGCGCCGATTTCCACGCCGGTACGCTGGGCCACATCGCCCGCTTCGCGCACGATCGGCTGCAACTTATCCACAAAGCGATTGACCGCCGAGGCCATGTCGCCGATTTCGTCCTTGCTGTTGATCTGCACGCGCTTGGTCAGGTCGCCCTCGCCCGCCGCCAGGTCGTCCATCGCGGCAATCAGCAGCTTCAAGCGATTGACTACACGCCGACCCAAAACGACCGCCAGCAACAGCAGCACACCGCAACCGACCAGTGCCAGGCCCATACCGATGCGCCAGCGTAAGGTCGCCGCGGCTTCCTGCACGGTGCTGGTGGTGTTGGCTTTCATTTCCGAGGCGGTGGACTGAGCAGACGTCAGACGCGCCCGCATCGCCGTGGCGCTATCAGCCGCCGCGCCCTTGAGACTGTCGCCGACCAGTTGATCACTACTGGAGATCAGTGCCGAGAAACGCTTGTCCAGCTCCACCAGATCGGTTTCCACCGAGGCAGTGGAGACGCCCATCAAGACTTTGCCGATTTCCACGCCATTAGGGTTGATCGAGGCTTCGACGTAGTAGACCGATGGATCGTTTTTAGCCGCATCCAGCACTTTATCCAGCGCGCGCTCGCCTTGGCCTTTCTCCAGAAGAGCCTTGTTGATCGGGTTTTCGCGGTTGAGGTAGCGCGTCAGGTGCTGCCCCGTTGCGTCGTCATAGATCACGAACAACACGTTGGGATTGCGCTGAGCCCGGCGGGCGAATTCGGACAGGGTGGGAACGTCACTGTCCCACATGGCGCGGGGCGCGACGGAAGCAAGAAGCTGCGCCATATCATTGGCGGAGTCCTTCAGGTCCTTTTCCAGGGTCGCACGCAGCTGCACCTGCTCGTCCTTCAGCCGCGAGGACAAACCGGCCGTGAGGCGCTGACGCGTGCTGGTGGAGAGGTTGTCGAGGCTCGACGTGACTTCGCGTCCCGCCTGCTCCAGCTCGCCGGAAAGTTTTTGACTGTCGGCACCCAGGCGCACACCTAAATCAGCTTCCAGCGCAGTCACCGTGCTCCGCGTCAGAGCAACAGCCACCAGCACCTGCACCAAAAGGGCGATACCAAGGGTAACGAACACAGGCCGCAATAGACGGCTTTGTAACAATGAGAGAACCGCCGACACTTGATATCCCTCTGCATTGACGCCATTAAATTGATGGCACGCCAGAAGACGCGCTCTTAATGAAGATCACAGCAAAGGTCATGCCGTCCAACAGGCATAAACGACAAAGGGCCCGATTAAGGGCCCTTTGTTTTTTACATCAACGACTTATTAAGCGAACGGGTGACGCAGAACGATGGTTTCGTTGCGGTCCGGGCCCGTCGAAATAATGTCGATCGGCGCACCGATCAGCTCTTCGACGCGTTTGATGTAGGCGCGTGCGTTAGCTGGCAGCTCTTCCAGGGCTTTGGCACCCACGGTCGACTCGGTCCAGCCCGGCACTTCTTCGTACACAGGCTGCAGACCCACGTAGCTGTCAGCGTCAGTCGGGGCAACAGCGTTACCTTCGGCATCTTTGTAGCCGACGCAGATGTTGATGGTTTCCAGACCGTCGAGTACGTCCAGCTTGGTCAGGCAGATGCCCGAGATGCTGTTCACATCGATAGCGCGACGCAGGATAACAGCGTCAAACCAGCCACAACGACGAGCACGGCCAGTAGTCGCACCGAACTCGTGACCTTGTTTGGCCAGGTGCGCACCGACTTCGTCGAACAGTTCAGTCGGGAACGGACCCGAACCTACACGCGTGGTGTAAGCCTTGGTGATGCCCAGGATGTAGTCGAGGAACATCGGGCCAACACCCGAACCGGTAGCAACGCCGCCAGCGGTGGTGTTAGAGCTGGTCACGTACGGGTAGGTACCGTGGTCGATGTCCAGCAACGAACCTTGGGCGCCTTCAAACATGATGTCTTTGCCGGCGCGACGCAGGTCGTGCAGCTCGGCCGTCACGTCCAGCATCAGCGGCTTGAGCAGCTCAGCGTATTCTTTGCATTCAGCCAGGGTCTTTTCGAACTCGATGGCCGGCTCTTTGTAGTAACCCACCAGCATGAAGTTGTGGTAATCCACCAGTTCACGCAGCTTGTCTTCAAAGCGCGGCATGTTGAGCAGGTCGCCGACACGCAGGCCACGACGCGCAACCTTGTCTTCGTAGGCCGGGCCGATGCCGCGACCGGTCGTACCGATCTTCAGCTCGCCACGGGCCTTTTCACGGGCCTGGTCCAGCGCAACGTGGAAGGACAGGATCAGCGGGCAGGACGGGCTGATACGCAGACGCTCACGCACCGGTACGCCTTTCTCTTCCAGCTTGATGATTTCCCGCAGCAGAGCGTCGGGGGCAACCACCACGCCGTTGCCGATCAGGCACTGCACGCCTTCGCGCAGCACGCCCGACGGGATCAGGTGCAAGACGGTTTTTTCGCCATCGATCACCAAGGTATGACCAGCGTTGTGGCCACCCTGGTAGCGCACTACGGCGGCAGCATGTTCGGTCAGCAGATCAACGATCTTGCCTTTGCCCTCATCACCCCATTGGGTGCCCAGGACTACGACATTCTTACCCATAACACTTGTCCTCATTCGCGCAAACTTGGTGCCGGCCAAGGGCCGGCAGGAAAACTCAAGAAGCCAGTGGCGATACTTGCCAAAGCCCGTTCTGCTGAATCAATTGCCGGTCGCAGTCCGCTTCACGGGCGGCGGCCAAAGGTTGCCCAGGCAATGCCTGAACGACACGCTGACCCTCACTGCGCAACTGGCAAACCTGCTGCCAGAGTGCTGCATCCGTACTGTCAGGCATCCAGATACCGCCAGACGGTAGCTCGATTTCAGCACGCCCCAGGGTCACCAGGGTTTTCAAATCGGTAGAGAAACCGGTTGCCGGACGAGCGCGACCGAAGTCAGCGCCGATGTCATCGTAACGACCGCCCTGAGCGATGGACTGACCAACGCCCGGCACGAACACCGCGAACACCACACCGGTGTGGTAGTGATAGCCGCGCAACTCGCCCAGATCGAAATACAGCGGCAGTTCCGGGAAACGCACGGACAAACGCTCGGCAATCGCCAGCAAATCGTCCAGTGCTGCCAAAACCGGCGCCGGCGCATTCGCCAGACGCTCGCGAGCAGCGCTCAACACTTCACGGCCGCCACACAGATCGACCAACGCACGCAGCATGCCCGACAGATCGGCAGGCAAACCTTCGGTCAAGGTAATGACCTCGTCGATGGCCTTGCGTTGCAACGCATCGAACAACTGTTGTTCAACTTCACCGGACAAGCCGGCCGCGCGGGCCAGGCCACGGTAGATGCCGACATGACCGAGGTCCATGTGCACTTCCGGCACGTCGGCCAGTTGCAGCATGGCCAGCATCAGGCTGATGACCTCCACGTCGCTGCTCGGGCTGGCATCGCCGTACAACTCGGCGCCCAGTTGAATCGGGCTGCGCGAGGACGACAAGGCACGTGGCTGAGCGTGCAGCACGCTGCCGGCATAGCACAGACGGCTCGGACCTTCGCGACGCAGGGTATGCGCATCGATGCGCGCCACTTGCGGCGTGATGTCGGCACGGAAACCCATCTGCCGGCCCGATTGCGGGTCGATGACCTTGAAGGTACGCAGATCGAGGTCCTGGCCCGCGCCGGTCAGCAAGGATTCCAGGTACTCGATATGGGGAGTCACGACAAACTCGTAACCCCAGCTCTGGAACAGATCCAACACCTGACGACGCGCGACTTCAATGCGCGCCGCTTCCGGTGGCAGTACTTCTTCGATGCCATCTGGCAGCAGCCAGCGGTCTACCGTTGCCATTACGCCATTCCCCTATGGTCCGGGCGGCAAGCCTATGGGCGAGCCTTGAGTGAAGCAGAAAATGATCGGCTTTGTTTACAAGCCCCCCATAAACAACGCGGCGAAAAGCCTGAAAATAAGCTTCGCCAATCACTTTCCTCGAAAAACCTGTCGAGTCATTCAACTCGGGCGCCTGCATAAACAACAGCAATCAAACGTGCAGACGCAAAAAAGCCGGGAATTTCCCGGCTGCCGCATCATACACACGTTTTCCCAAAGGATCACCCCGCCCGAGGCTTTAGCCGCCAGGCGGGGGATGATTCAGGTCAACGTCGTATCAAGGCTTGGCTTTTTCCAGGTAACGGAAGAAGTCGCTGCTTGGGTCCAGGACCATGACGTCGGATTTGTTCGCGAAGCTTTCACGGTAGGCACGCAGGCTACGGTAGAAACCGTAGAACTCCTGATCCTGGCCGTAGGCCTTGGAGTAGATCGCAGCGGCCTGGGCATCACCATCACCGCGAACCTCTTCGGATTCACGATAGGCTTCAGCCAGCAGCACGCGGCGTTGACGATCGGCGTCGGCACGAATGCCTTCTGCCAGTTCGTTACCCTTGGCGCGGTGCTCGCGAGCTTCACGCTCACGCTCGGAGCTCATACGCTCGAACACACTGCGGTTTACTTCTTTCGGCAGATCGATGGCCTTGACCCGAACATCGACCACTTCGATGCCCAGCTCTTTTTCCGCCATCTTGTTCAGCGAAGCGGTGATATCGGTCATCAGCGCATCGCGCTCACCCGACACCACTTCGTGCAGCGTGCGCTTACCAAACTGGTCACGCAGGCCCGATTCCAGACGACGGGAAAGACGCTCGTCAGCAATCTGCTTGAGGCCGGAAGTCGCGGTGTAGTAACGCTCAGCGTCCTTCACGCGCCACTTGGCGTAGGCATCGACCATGACTGCTTTCTTTTCCAGCGTCAGGAAGCGTTGTGTCGGCGCATCCAGCGTCATCAGGCGCGAGTCGAACTTGCGCACCTGGTTAACGTAAGGCACTTTCACATGCAGGCCCGGCTGAACATCGGTCTGAACCACGCGACCGAACTGCAGCAACACCGCACGCTCGGTCTGAGCCACGATGTAGAAGCAGTTCCAGGCTGCGATCGCCACGACGACGCCGACAATAAGGGCGATCAGCGATTTATTGCTCATCAGCGACTCTCCCTGGTACGTGCAGGCTGTTGCTGCAGATCAGCTGCCGCACGTGCATTCGCTTCATTGCTGGTGGCTGCCGCACCGGTCACCGAAGTGCTGGTGTTGCGACCACTTTCGACCATCTTGTCCAGCGGCAAGTACAGCAGATTGCTCTGGCCATTCTTGTTGCCGGTCACGAGAACCTTGCTGGTGCTGCTGAAGACTTCCTGCATGGTGTCCAGGTACAGACGCTGGCGGGTGACTTCAGGTGCCTTGCGGTACTCGGCGACCAGTTTGGTGAAGCGATCGGCCTCACCCTTGGCGCGCGAGACAGTTTCGTCACGGTAACCGTTGGCATCTTCGATGATGCGCTGGGCCTGACCACGGGCTTCCGGCACGACGCCGTTGGCATAGGTTTCAGCCTGGTTGCGCGAACGCTGCTCATCTTCACGAGCGCGGATCACGTCATCGAAGGCTTCCTGCACTTCACGCGGTGCCGCTGCGCTCTGTACGTTGACCTGGGTGACGGTGATGCCGGTGCGATAGGTATCCATGAAGCGTTGCAGACGCTCCTTGATCTCGCTGGCCATCAATTCACGACCTTCGGTCAGCACCTGGTCCATCGCGGTGGAACCCACCACATGGCGCAGGGCACTTTCGGTCGCGTGCTGCAGGCTGATTTCCGGCTGATCGACGCTCAGCACGAAGTCCTGCAGGTTGCTGATCTTGTACTGCACGGTCAGCGGTACTTCGACGATGTTTTCGTCTTCAGTCAGCATTTGACCCTGCTTGGTGTACGCACGCTCACGCGTGACGTTTTCCAGGTACTTGCGATCGATCGGCGGGAAATAGATGTTCAGACCCGGGCCGACGGTTTCGTAGTACTTGCCGAAGCGCAGCACCACGGCTTGCTCCTGCTCGTCGACTACATAGACCGCGCTGTACAGCCAAACGGCCGCCAACACGACCAGGCCGATGCCGAGCAGGCCGCCAAAGCCGCCACTCTTGCCCGGACCACCGCCGTCATCACCGCGTTTCTTACCACCACCGAACAACCCATTCAGGCTTTCCTGCAGCTTTCGGAAGGCCTCGTCGAGATCCGGTGGTCCCTTGCGGTCGCCGTTATTGCGACGCTTGCCACCCCAAGGATCCTGATTATTCGAGTTGCCACCCGGCTCATTCCAAGCCATAGCGCTCTCCATCTGATAAAGCAAAGACGCACCCACGGCGCGCCGACCAATGCTACAGAATGCCTGTCACCGCGGCACAACCGCTTTCTCAGGCTTTTATTGCAAAGTGTGTTGTTCGATGAACTCTGTCGGCACAACGCCTTCACGGCTGACCAGCCGATTGAGCTCCGAGCGTGGCAATCGAACGGCCAGCAAGCTGACACCTTCTTCGTCGTGTTCTTCTTTCTGTACCGCCCCGAGTTCGAAGAACTGCGCACGCAGTCGAGCGAATCGTTGCGGCAAGCGCAAGGTACCGATAAACATCTCACTGCCCAGCAACTCGGCAATGGCTTGTTCGAGCAATTCCAGACCACTGCCATCACGCGCCGACAACCAGACCCGTTGAGGCTTGCCGCTTTCGTCGCGCTGGATCTGTGGCTCAACGCCTTCAAGCAAATCGAGTTTGTTATAGACCTCGAGGATCGGCAAGTCCTGGGCACCAATCTCGCCCAGCACCACCATCACCTGCTCGATCTGCAACATGCGATCCGGTTCGGCCGCATCGATCACGTGCAACAACAGGTCGGAGTTGCTCGACTCTTCGAGCGTAGACCGAAATGCCTCGACCAGCTTGTGGGGCAAGTGACGAATGAAACCCACGGTGTCGGCCAGGACAATCGGCCCCAGGTCGGCCAGTTCCAGACGGCGCAAGGTCGGGTCCAGCGTGGCAAACAACTGGTCAGCCGCGTACACGTCGGATTTCGTCACGTTATTGAAGAGCGTGGATTTGCCGGCGTTGGTATACCCCACCAAAGACACGGTAGGGATATCCGCACGCGTACGGCCACGTCGCGACTGTTCGCGCTGGCTGCGCACTTTTTCCAGGCGGCCCTTGATCTGTCGCAGGCGAACCCGCAGCAAGCGACGGTCGGTCTCCAGCTGGGTTTCACCCGGGCCACGCATGCCGATACCGCCACCTTGACGCTCAAGGTGAGTCCAGCCACGAACCAGCCGGGTGCTCATGTGGTCAAGCTGGGCCAGTTCTACCTGGAGCTTGCCTTCATGGGTACGGGCGCGCTGGGCGAAAATATCGAGAATCAGACCGGTGCGGTCGATCACGCGACACTCGAAAACACGTTCGAGGTTACGTTCCTGACTGGGCGTAAGCGTGTGATTGAAGATCACCAGATCGGCTTCTTCGGCATGGACCAGGTCGCGCAGTTCCTCGACCTTGCCGCTACCGATCAGGAATTTGGCGGTTGGCCGATGACGCGGCACGTTAAAAAACGCAACGGTCTCGGCGCCGGCCGAATTAGCCAATTCCTGAAACTCCTGCGGATCTTCGCGCGCCTCAGGGTCCTGTCCATCCAAGTGAACGAGGATCACTCGCTCACCACCACCGTGGCGCTCAAAGAACAAAGGAGACTCCTATCAGGCGTTACCTGGCTCAGCGTCGCCTGCTTCGGATTCGGTTGCGCTAGGCAGACGAATTGGACGAACCGGCACCACTGTAGAGATAGCGTGTTTGTAAACCATCTGGCTGACGGTGTTCTTCAGCAGGATAACGAACTGGTCGAAAGACTCGATCGTGCCTTGCAGTTTGATCCCGTTGACCAGGTAGATGGACACCCCAACTTTCTCTTTACGTAAAGTATTCAAGTAAGGGTCTTGTAGCGAATGCCCTTTTGACATGTGCCGCACTCCTTTAAGGATTCAATATAAAAAATAGGTAAACAGATGGCTTGTGGCCGTCACACCCCCAAGGATAGACGGCAATTGCAAGGACTCAGCTCAATATGGAGATGGTCCCCAGGTATTTCAAGGCGCGCGGCAGATTGTCGCAATCCAGGCTGTCCAACCAGTGTAAATCAGCCCAACTGCGCAGCCAGGTGAACTGACGTTTCGCCAATTGGCGCGTGGCAATGATTCCACGCTCCTGCATCTCGGCTTGCGTCAGCTTGCCATCCAGGTAGTCCCAGACTTGTCGGTAGCCTACTGCACGTATAGACGGCAACCCGGAATGCAGGTCACTTCGCTTACGCAGGGCTACGACCTCGTCGATGAATCCCTGTTCCAACATTAAAGTGAATCTTTGTTTAATTCGCTCGTGCAGTACCTGACGATTTGCCGGAGCAATGGCCAAGTTCGCGACAGTATAGGGCAATTGTTGCAGTCCCGAAGCGGCTGCTTCAGTACTTTGCGCAGATTGTCTCAGTCTAAGCTCGGTCATGCTCTGACCGCTGACACGATAAACTTCCAGCGCTCGACTGAGTCGCTGCGGATCGTTCGGGTGAATACGCGCTGCCGATTCCGGGTCGATGATCGCCAATTGGTCGTGCAGGGCTTGCCAGCCAAGGCGTGCAGCTTCATCTTCGATCTGCGCGCGCACTTCAGGATCGGCCGCTGGCATGTCCGCCAGGCCTTCGACCAAAGCCTTGTAATAGAGCATTGTGCCGCCCACCAGCAGCGGAATTTTGCCCCGCGCGGTGATGTCGGCCATCGCTTCGAGGGCGTCACGGCGGAAATCTGCGGCGGAATAGCTCTCTGCCGGGTCAAGAATATCGATCAGACGATGGGGAAATTCGGCCAGAATCTCTTTCGAGGGCTTGGCGGTGCCGATGTCCATGCCGCGATAGACCAGCGCCGAATCGACGCTGATCAGCTCGCAAGGCAGGACTTTGGTCAGCTCGATGGCCAGGTCGGTCTTGCCCGCTGCGGTCGGGCCCATCAGGAAAATCGCAGGAGGGAGCTGGCTCATCAACGACCGCGCAGGAACAGTTTGTCCAGATCGTCCAGGCCCAATTGGGTCCAGGTCGGTCGGCCATGGTTGCATTGACCGCTGCGCTCGGTGTTTTCCATGTCACGCAGCAGACCGTTCATTTCCGGCAGGGCCAGACGCCGATTCGCCCGAATCGCGCCGTGGCAGGCCATGGTGCCAAGCAATTCGTTCAGGTGCGCCTGAATCCGGTCACTGGTGCCATATTCCATCAGATCCGCCAGCACGTCGCTAACCAATCGATTGGCTTCCGCCTGCTTGAGCAAGGCCGGAATCTGTCGAATGGCCAGTGTTTCCGGGCCGAGACGCTGCAACTCAAAGCCCAGACGCTGGAACCACGCGACGTTTTCTTCGGCGCAATCGCCTTCGCGCTCGCTCACCGCCAACGATTCCGGAACCAACAGCGGCTGACCGCTCAGGCCTTCGCTGGCCATGGCGACTTTCAGGCGTTCGTACATGATCCGCTCGTGGGCGGCGTGCATGTCCACCAATACCAGGCCTTGGGCGTTTTCCGAAAGGATGTAGATACCCTTGAGTTGCGCCAATGCGTAACCCAACGGTGGAATATCGTCCTGACCGGCCGGCAGCGCGACAGCATTGGCTTCCGGCAGCGGCGCAAAAAATTCACGGTAAGCCGCCTGGGCTTCAGCCGCAGGCACGCCGGACTGAGGACGCGGCGTGTATTGATACTGATAACCGGCACCAGCGCCCGAGCCCGCCGGCGTGTTGAACGACGGTTGCGCTTGAGGCTGCTCCAGCAGCGCATTGGCCGCCAGGCGCATTTCGCCTTGCGGACCGAATTCACCGGCCTCGAGGCCGCTCGGACGAACGATGGCGGTCGCCACCGGTGCCGCCAGATGATCATCCGGTCGCACATCGCCCAAGGCACGGTGCAAGGTGCCATAGAGGAAATCGTGGACCATGCGCCCGTCACGGAAGCGCACTTCGTGTTTGGTCGGGTGCACGTTGACGTCGACACCGGCCGGATCGACTTCGAAAAACAGCACGAAAGTCGGGTGCCGACCATTGAACAGCACGTCGCGATAGGCCTGGCGCACCGCGTGGGCCACCAGTTTGTCGCGAACGGCGCGGCCGTTGACGAAGAAGTACTGCAAGTCCGCCTGGCTGCGGTTGAAGGTCGGCAAGCCCACCCAGCCCCACAAATGCAGGCCGTTGCGCTCGATTTCGATCGGCAGCGCCTGCTCCAGGAACCCCGAGCCGCAGATCGCCGCCACACGCCGGGCGCGGGCCGCGTCGTCATGGGCTTCATGCAGGCTGAGGATGGTTTTGCCGTTGTGGCGCAGGTGGAACGCCACGTCGAAGCGCGCCAGGGCCAGACGCTTGATCACTTCTTGCAGGTGATCGAATTCGGTTTTTTCGGTTTTGAGAAACTTGCGCCGCGCCGGGGTGTTGAAGAACAGATCCCGCACTTCCACGGAGGTGCCCACCGGATGAGCGGCTGGCTGCACGCGGGGCGCCATGTCCCGGCCTTCGGTTTCGACCTGCCAGGCCTGATCGGCATCGCGGGTGCGGGAGGTCAGGGTCAAGCGCGCCACGGAGCTGATCGAGGCGAGTGCCTCACCACGGAACCCGAGGCTCATCACCTGCTCAAGGTCTTCCAGGTTGCGGATCTTGCTGGTGGCGTGACGGGCCAGGGCCAGCGGCAGGTCATCGGCAGAAATGCCGCTGCCATCGTCGCGCACCCGCAGCAGCTTGACGCCGCCCTGCTCGACATCGACGTCAATGCGCTTGGCGCCGGAATCGAGGCTGTTTTCCAGCAGCTCCTTGATCACCGAAGCCGGGCGCTCGACCACCTCGCCGGCGGCAATCTGGTTCGCCAGTCGCGGGCTGAGCAGCTCAATGCGAGCGCTGTTGATCACGGCCTGATTCATTCTTTGGATGCCAGTTCGGTGCCGGGAATGGTCAGGGTCTGACCGATTTTCAGCTCGTCGGTTTTCAGGTTGTTGGCGCTGCGCAAGGTGGCCGGGGACACCTGATAACGCACAGCGATCATCGCCAGGGTTTCACCCGGGTTCACCCGGTGATCACGCGGCCCCTGGGCGATTTTCCCGGAATCGCGCAGCCAGGCGATGTAAGTGCCCGGTGGCGGATTCTGCTGGAAGAACTGGCGTACGCCGCTGCTGATCGAGCGAGCCAGCGCTTGCTGGTGGCTGGACGCCGCGAGTTTCGAGGCTTCGTTGGCATTGGAGATGAACCCGGTTTCCACCAGGATCGACGGGATGTCCGGCGACTTCAACACCATGAACCCGGCTTGTTCCACGCGCTGCTTATGCAGCGGCGTGACGCGGCCAATGTTGCTCAAAACCTTCTGACCGACGTTCAGGCTGGACGTCAGCGAGGCGGTCATCGACAAGTCGAGCAGCACGCCTGCGAGCATGCGGTCCTTGTCGTCGAGGCTGACGTTGCCGGCACCACCGATCAAGTCGGAGCGGTTTTCACTGTCGGCCAGCCAACGGGCAGTTTCCGACGTGGCGCCGCGATCAGACAGGGCGAACACCGAGGCACCGAACGCAGCAGCCGAAGGCGCGGCATCGGCGTGGATCGAAACGAACAGGTCGGCGCCCTTCTTGCGGGCGATTTCGGTACGGCCACGCAACGGAATGAAGTAGTCGCCCGTGCGAGTCAGTTCGGCGCGGAAGCCTTTCATGCCGTTGACCTGGCGCTGCAATTCGCGAGCGATCGCCAGCACCACGTCTTTTTCACGCTGACCACGAGAGCCAGAGGCGCCCGGGTCTTCGCCGCCGTGACCTGCGTCGATCACGACAATAATGTCGCGCTTGCCGGCCGGGGCGGGCGGCAGCTTGACCGGGGGATCGACCGGGGTGACCGGTACCGGCGCGACGGTCGCGACGTTGGTCGGCGCAGGAATCGGCGCGGCGTCGGCGGCGTTATCGAACAGATCGACCACCAGGCGGTTGCCGTACTGGGCGTTCGGCGCCAGGGTGAAGCTCTTCGGCGTGACGGCTTTTTTCAGGTCGATGACCACCCGCAGGTCGGTCGGCGTGCGTTGGGCCGAGCGCATGGCGGTGATCGGGGTGTTGGCGGTGGAGACGTTCAACGGCGCACCGAGGGTCGCGCCATTGATGTCGATCACCAGTCGGTCCGGAGCTGTCAGGGTAAAAACGCTGTGTTGCACCGGCCCGGTCAGGTCGAACACCAACCGTGTGTTGTCCGGCGCCCGCCACAGACGGACGCTGTTGACCTTCGTTTCGGCCACAGCGTCGACGGTCACCGCCAAAAACAACATCCCTACGGCAGCTACCATCGCGCGAAAGCGCATACCTGACCCCATCATTTAATTGATTTCCAATGCCAAAGCGGCACACCACGACTCGCCACGCGAGCCCTGGGACAAAATTTTCAGCGAACGCCCGCTGTCTTGCGGGCTAATGGTAATGGTCAGGTCGGGCTTTGGCAAAAAGCCTGCACCTTTATCGGGCCACTCGATCAGGCACAAGGCATCGTCTTCGAAATAGTCGCGGATGCCGAGGTACTCCAGTTCTTCAGGGTCGACCAAACGATAGAGATCGAAATGGAAGGCGCGGATGTCGCCAATCTCGTAGGGCTCGACCAGGGTGAACGTCGGACTTTTTACCGCGCCCTCATGCCCCAACCCCCGGATGATGCCGCGGGACAACGTGGTTTTCCCCGCCCCCAGATCCCCTTCCAGAAATATCAGACCGTGCCCTTCGGTGGTTTTCGCGATGCGGGCGCCAAACGCGGTCATCGCTTCTTCATCAGCCAGGTACAGGGTTACTTCAGACACGGTGCTTGCTCCTCCAACAACTGACGAATGGCTGGAATCAGATCACTGGCCGCCAGCCCACGGCCCGATTTACCTTGTTGCGCGCCGGCATTGGCGTGCAGCCAGACGGCGAGGCAGGCCGCATCGAACGCGTCCATGCCCTGGGCCAGCAACGCGCCGACCAGACCGGCCAGCACATCGCCCAGACCGGCAGCGGCCATGGCCGGATGGCCTTGATGACACACCGCCAGGCGCCCGTCGGGACTGGCAATAAGGCTGCCGGCGCCTTTCAGAATCACTACAGCTGTATATTTTTTGCTCAATGCGTGAGCAGCGGACGGACGGTCGGCCTGAACCTCAGCGGTACTGATCCCGAGCAACCGTGCCGCCTCCCCCGGATGCGGCGTGATCACGCAGTCCTTGGGCAGGCTCACGAGTTCGTCAGCCAGCATATTCAACGCATCGGCGTCCCAGACTTGTGGAAGCGGCGCATTGGCCGCCGCCGACAGCAGACTGCGTCCCCACGAAGCCTGCCCCAAGCCCGGACCGACCACCAGCACGGAAACCTTTTGCAGCAAACCCATCAGCTGATTCGCCGACGAAGTGCCCAGCACCATCGCCTCGGGAATTCTGGCCAGTGCGGCTGGCACGTGCTCGCTGCGAGTGGCCACCGACACCATGCCCGCGCCACCGCGCAGCGCACTTTGTGCACTCAGCAAAATGGCACCGCCGAAACCGCGATCACCGCCAATCAGCAAGACATGGCCGAATTTGCCTTTATGGGCGGTCGGCGCACGCCCCGCCAGACGCGGCAAGTTACCGGCCGTCAGACGATGAGCACTGATGGCGATCCCGCTCAAAGACTCAGGCGAAGCTTGCAGATCATTAAAGCCCCACTCGCCCACCACGTCCGCCGCCTCCCCTGTGAACAGGCCCAGTTTCAAACCAATGAAGGTCACGGTCAGGTCCGCCCGGACAGCCGCACCGAGCACGCTTCCCGTATCCGCACAAAGGCCCGACGGAATATCCACCGCCGCAACCGCCAGGCCGCTGGCATTGATCGCCGCGATGACACTGGCGTAAGGCTCGCGCACCTTGCCTGTCAGGCCGGTGCCGAGCAAGGCGTCCAGTACAACGCCACGCAACTCCGACTGTGCACTCCAGGCTTGAACGGCGACGCCTTCGGACAGGGCCTCGGCGTGGGCCAAGGCAGCATCGCCTTGCAAACGCTGGGGATCACCGACCGCCAGCACGCGCACATGCCAGCCGGCGCGCTTGGCCAACACCGCAACCAGATAACCGTCACCGGCGTTGTTGCCGTGGCCAGCGGCCACCGTCAGTTCGTTGGCCGTCGGCCAGTGCCGGACCAACGCACGCCAGGTCGCCCGCGCCGCCCGCTGCATCAATTCGAAGCCCGGCGTACCGGCCGCAATCAGGCTCGCATCGAGCGCTCGCACTTGCGCGGCGCTGTACAGCACGTCGGGTAAATCATCTTTAGTGTGCGGCATGCGTCTTCGGGCTCCGATGTCTGGCAGAATTATACGCACCTCAGCTCCGGTTTCTCTCGCCTCATGCCCGCTATTACCACAGACCTGCCCGCCCTCGCCCAATCCATCAAGGACTGGGGCCGCGAGCTGGGCTTTCAGCAAGTAGGCATCAGCGGCCTGGATCTGGCCGAGCATGAGCAGCACCTGGCGCGCTGGCTCGAAGCCGGTTACCACGGCGAAATGGACTACATGGGCGCCCATGGCAGCAAACGCTCACACCCGGAAGAGCTGGTGCCCGGCACGCTTCGGGTGGTGTCCCTGCGCATGGATTACCTGCCGGGCGACACCCAAATGGCGCAATTGCTGGCACTACCGGAAAAAGCCTACGTGTCGCGTTATGCCTTGGGCCGCGATTACCACAAGTTGATCCGTAAACGCGTGCAACAACTGGCAGAAAAGATTCAGGCGGTCATCGGCCCGTTCGGCTACCGCGCATTTGTCGACAGTGCACCGGTGCTGGAAAAAGCCATCGCCGAAAAGGCCGGCCTTGGATGGATCGGCAAAAACACGCTGGTCTTGAATCGCAAGGCCGGCAGTTACTTTTTTCTCAGTGAACTCTTTGTCGATCTGCCGTTGCCGGAAGATCCTCCGCACGCCACCGAACATTGCGGCCGCTGCACCGCGTGCCTCGACATCTGCCCGACCAACGCCTTTGTTGGCCCTTATGTCCTAGACGCCCGGCGCTGCATTTCCTACCTGACCATCGAACTGAAAAGCGCGATCCCCGAGGATCTGCGGCCATTGATCGGCAATCGGGTGTTCGGCTGCGATGACTGCCAGATCGTCTGCCCGTGGAACCGTTTTGCCCGTCCGTCCGGCGAAAGCGACTTCAAGCCACGGCACAACCTCGACAACGCTGAACTGGCTGAGCTGTTCATGTGGGATGAAGACCGGTTTCTGAGCAGCACCGAAGGCTCGCCGCTGCGTCGGGCGGGTTATGAGCGCTGGTTGCGGAATCTGGCGGTGGGCCTGGGGAATGCGCCTTCAACGATTCCGGTGCTGGAAGCATTGAAGGCGCGAAGGGAATACCCCTCGGAGTTGGTGAGAGAGCATGTGGAGTGGGCATTGCGTCAGCATGAACTGCGCAACGCCTGATCTCGCCACCCACTCACGACGCGTATGCTCACCTCGGCCTCAACTTCCTTTTTTTGTATGGCCGATCCAATACAATGTCACCCATCGCTTGTCTCTATTTGCGTAAAAAAACAGACGTTTGGCCCCACTAAGCCTGATCTCGGTTTCGCCGGTGAAATTGAAGTATCCCGGCTCGAGAAGCTGTCTGGCGTTTGGGGATCTAAACGGCACCATTTCGTTATAGAAAGTACTGCTGCCTAGCCGCGCTGCTGCCTCGACCGGCGATATCCCCTCATCATTAATAGCGTTCTTGAACAAAAAGTATTTCTTCTTGCCGTCGTCTGTCAGCGTGTCAAAACCAGGAACGCCGCGCTGTGAGTTGTAAAACTTGATCTTCCATCTTAAAGACGCTGCTCCCGCAGGCGGGGGGGATGATCCGGCTCCAGAGCGACTTCCGCCCGTCCCGCTGGCCATCGCCTTGGCCGCCCCTTGCGCATCACCGCTCAAACCTGACCGGAACGCTCCCGCGACCTTGCCGGCGCCCTGAGCGGCCGCCCCTGCCCCAGCCGCAAAAGACGCCAACCCCAACCCCAGGCTCACGTAGCCGAGGACGTCCCCCAGCTCTGATTGCGGCATCACTTCATGGGCAATCTCACTCGCAATGCCGGCGATCCCGGAAGCCAGCGCCAACGTCAGGCTCGCGACCGCCAGCGGCGTGGTTGCGCCAAAGGTCAGGATGCTTGTCGCGATACTGAACAACGAAAGGCCAACGCCCAAGGCAGATTGCCAGGAAACATGCCCGGTCGGATCAACCCGATTGATCGGATCGCCCAGGCAGTAAGCGTATGGGTTCAATCCACCCGCGCCAAACGGGCTCAAGCTGTCCGGACTGAGGAAACGCATCAACGTCGGGCTGTAGGCCCGGTAACCATTGCCCAGCAAATAGAGCCCGGTCAACGGATCAAGCTGCTCACCGCTGAATCCTGCCTGACTGAATATCCCGCCTTCGGCAGGACGATATCCGTAGGGGCTGTAGGCAACTTCGTCGCGCTGTGCACCGGACTCGGCGATCAAAACGCTTTGCTGCAGGTCTGTGCCAAACAGCGTCAATCCGGTGGCCGCGCCCTGCTGCTGTTCCCCCAGCAATAAACCGGACTGGCGCCCACAGGTACGACGGTCAGCACCGCTGATCTCGTTGATCACCCGCCCGTCATGGTAGAAGCGCTGGGCCCCCGGCCCGCCGGGTTGTGACAGCTCGACCAGGCGATCGCGCGCATCGTAGTGATAGCCGCGCATCACCGCCCCGGATGCCGCAGCGATTTGCGTCAATCGCCCCAGTGCGTCGTAGCTCAGCGTACGAGCCTGATCGTCCTGGATCATCTGGCCGTTGGCGTCATATTGCAGCGTAACCGGCGACGGATAATCCGCGTGAGAGTGCTGAACCTCGATCAGTTGCGTGGGATCGACAGCGCTGTAGGTGAAGGTCGTGGTGTTGCTGCCACCGGGAAAATCGTTTTGCAGGCTGACGATGTTATCCAGCGCATCGTAAACGTAGGTCTGCTTGATAATGTCTTTGCCAAAGGGATCGCGTGGCCGCAGCGTTCCGCTACAGGTGTAGCTGCCCAGTCGACCTCGGGCGTCGTAGTCGAAGCGTTCGTCGCGCAGCACGTCTTCACCGATGCCCAGCACTTTCTGCGTCAGCTTGCCAGCGAGGTCGTAACTCGATTTCAGGGTCTGAGTAGCAGCGCCCTTGACCTCAAAGCTGCGCGAAATTTCTCGCCCCTGATCGTCGTAGATCAGGCGGGTCGTCATGGAACGCTTGGCCTGCGTATCCTGCGAGTCGACTCGCTCCAGCAGGCCCACGGCGTTGTAGATAAAGTCGGCCTTGAGCGAATTCTGCTCAAACGACTTTGCCCGCCCCCATTCGTCGTACTCCGTCTTGTGCGTCTGACCGAGTACATCGACGCAGGTCAGAGGCCGGCCACCGAACGTATACGTGTACGACGCCGTCCGGTCCACGCCCGCGTGCACAGTGGTTTCACTTTTCAGGCGTCCGGAAGGGTGATATTCGAAACGCGTTTCCCGCCCCTGCTCGACACAACGGGTTGGCTGCCCATGCAGCGGATTGTAGGTAAATTCGGCCTCGAGTCCGGTCGCCTTGCGCTGCATCACGCGCCCGCCGAAATCGCGCGCATAAACGAACTCGACTTTTTCACCGCTGGCGCTTTTCTGCCAGATCGGTTGCGTGAATCCTGCCGCGTAGCCCGCAGTGACCGCGCGTCCACCCACGGTGCTTTCGCTCAAGCGGCCCAAGCCATCGAATGTCTGCCGCCCAAGACTTTGGTCCGCCACTTTCACTTCAGTGGCAAGCGACGCCTGGCTGTGCAGCGCGTAGTCGGTCTGCACGGTGTTCCCGTCGGGCAAGACGCTGCGCCGCAACCGATTGAACACGTCGTACTCATAGGTGGTGGTGTTGCCGACAGGATCGGTCTGGCTGATGGCTCGGCCGATGCCGTCATAGCCATGAACGATTGCGCCTTGGGTTTCACCCGCAATATTGAACGACTCGATACGATCAGGCCTGCCGAAAACATTGAGGCCGGTGACAGACTTGCCCATGCCCTCAAGCCAGCGGCTTTCAGTGCGGGCCACAGGGTCGATTGTGCAATGCTCCTTGCGCCCGTCAGCGTGAAGCGTGGTCTTGACCTGTCCCCAGCCATCGTAGACAAACCCGGTCTTGACCGGTCTCGCAACCCCATCCCACCAGTCAGAATGCGTTTGCTCCACTAACTGCCCCAGCGCATCGTGGCGCGCTGTATAGATAACGAGCAACTGGGTCCTGGCCGCTTCGTCCGGGTTATCGCAATCCTGCTCTTCGACTGCGACGACGCGCCCGAGGCCGTCGTACACGACTTTTTGCTGAACGCCGGCCACATCCGTCGTGAGCATCGTCGCCGGTGCTTTATTGCTGGCCGCCTGATAAACCATGCGGCGGGTGGCGGCGTTGGCCGTGCCCGGCGAAAACGTTTCGCTCAGGGGCCGGCCAATGGCGTCGAACGTGTAGGCAACCGCTCCCTGGTCTTCGCCGCGCTCGCCCAGCTTCATGCCGTTGAGCGATGAGAGTGTCTGAGCCGCGGTTTTAACGGTGCCATCGAAACCCTTGAGGGTGCTCTGAATTTCAAGCCGGTTGTTGTCGAGCACATAGGAAAACTCGGTAACCGTCGCCAAGGCGTTCTGCGTGACGGTTTGTTTTTGCAGCAAGCCATGGCGCAGCGGGTCATCAGGCTGATTGACGTAAACCCGTTGTGTTTTCGAACGCAGAATTTCAGCGTCTGCGCTCAGCTCATAAAAGCTCTCCTCGACAGGCAGCACGGCGGTCACCGGCGAACCTTGCAACGAGGCGTGCAAGGCATAGCGATAACGCATCACCGTCGAGGCGGCGCTTGGTTTATCCGATGCTTGTGATGCCGGGATGATGGTTCTCTGCTTCTCGAACCGGACAAATCCCAATGGGTCGGCAGGGCATCCCTCCGCTCCGGCAGCGGGATAAAATTCGGACAGGGTCGTGACGCCATCTGGTCCGACCTGTTTGAGCAGGTTGCCTGCCCCATCGAATTCGGTGTGGGTAAGCTCTTCGCGCGATGTCCCGGCGGTGCGGTTTTCGTAGCGTAACGTCTGGACTTTGGGCAATCGAAACTGCGCAGGTTGCTCGAGAAAGCTCTTGCTCGAATCGATGTGGTACACCGTGGACCGGGTGGTGATCATCTGCTGACAGGTTGTCACCTGCGAAACCAGCAGATGATATTTGTTGTAGGTGCGCACCGTGGAGCTGTGGACCTTCGTACCCGCCATCAGTTTTTCGGTCGAAGAATACTCATAGCCCAACGAGCTCTTGTAGAGCGTGTCACCGTCCGGGGACCACCGTCTGCCGTCGTCATCGAAGCCCTGAAAATTTTTCTGCGAGAACTCATAATTTTTTGTGATCCCGGGCTGATTCTGCCGTGGGTACACGGTGTGGGAGATCACATAAGGCATGGAGCGAATCGGCGAACCAGGCGGGAATTGATGCCCCGCTTCCTGATACCCGATGATCTCTCGCGCTCCTAGCGGCGAATCGACCTGGGTCAGGCACTGGAGATTGCCGAAAGGCTCATAGGTCAGAAACCAGGACCCGCCTACGGGCAAATCAATGGAAGCCACCGCGTTGTTAGCGAGCGACAACACAAAGCTGGCTTCACATTCAGTGCCGGGGTATTGCGTCAGCGTAACCTTGCCCCTGGTACGGGAAATGCTCAGCAACGTACGTTGTGTGTCCTTCACAGCCACCAGCGCCGGTTGCCCGTTGATGGCGGTGTAGTCGAGCGTGATGGCAGCGCCATTGGCGCCAACGATCCTCATCGGCACCGCTACATCGCTGCCCTCAAAGATCTTCAGCTCTTCACGCACACCATTTTTATGGATGACGTCAAAACGCCCTGGCCCAGACCGTTCAACCTTGAGCGTCTCAAGTTTCAACTCATCGAAGACCAGGTGGGCGGCTGTCTGCTTCGTCTTGAAACTTCCGCCACCGGACAAACCGAGTATTTCATTGCCCGCGTCGTAACGGGTCATTGCCATCGACCAACCGCTGCCGAAACCGCTGTCGATACTGTTGAGTGGGCTGTAGGACAAGCTGATTGGCAAAGAAGGACCGTTCAAGTCTGCGGACTTGATGTCACCCAACATCAACGAACAGGTGTAAATACCGGTACGGGGGTCGACCCCGCCGGAGAGAAACTCATCAAAATTAAACGCATTGGAATAGACGTTCGCCACTTCACTGACTGTCATTATCAGATACCCCTAAAACTCATGAATATTGAATCATCACGCAGCACATCAGCTACGCACATGTCTTGATCAAAGCTTTGACCCAATTGATTCTCAGCCTCTTCTCAATACAAACTCATCATTAGGAATATCGATTTCAATCGATAAATTGTGCGTATTACCGAACTCATCGAAAGCGACAAAGTGAAAAGATTCAACTCTCACTTGATTAGTGTAAACATACTGCGGAGGCACACCTTTTATAACTGCCAACTCCCCCGAACGCTGATTTACTTCAACCTTTCGCCACTCAGAAACATAGACATCCAACTCTGTTGCCCGAGAAGGAGCAATGACACCCACGAAGGACCTCGGCGCATCCCGCCCCAGAATCAAGCCTGTATCACAGAATAAAACAGGGTAGGTACCACCGACTTCGTACTGACGACTTTCCCAACGCAGCAGTTTTACTTGCTTGCCGCCTGGATACAGCCCCAAGTTGTATCGAAACAATAGATCGCCCTCAAACGATCCGCGGAGTTCATGCGACTGCCACGTAAATTGCTCTACGCCATAATCAGGGCTTTTTTCCGCATGAATCACAACACTTCTGGAAATCTTCCGGCCATCCGGATTCAGGGTGTTATTGCTTCGGTAAACCTTGCCCTGCACTGTCACTTCAGCAGCGATTTGAGCTTGCCCGTCGATTGCCGATGAAACCCAGAACTCTACGGGCGTTCCGCTGCTGCTCCCTGCGCTACCGGATTGAACACCTCCGGGCACGTCATGGGTGTACCCGTTTTCGTAACGACTGGCATTCCAACCAGCCAGTGGCAGATTTTGATACGACTCACCTTCCAATGGCTGGCCATTGTGGAAATGAATCAGCTTTGCGGAGAATTGAAGCGGGGAAAGGTCGATTTCAACTGCATCACCATTTTCATCTACCGCTTCGACGAACACCCAGACGCGAACTTGCATCCGCCCATTGGCATACACTTTTTTTGATTCGACACCGGGGGCTTCGAAGCGGACCTCCAGTCTTGATAATCCGGATATGGATGGTTTGTTACTTTCTACCGAAGCAGTCAAGCCTTGAACATTACTCATGACGCATTCCTTGCTGGTTATTAATCGATTCAACGGGTCGTATCACCGATTAATAACAAGAAAAAATCAGCGCCTCAATGCAGTAATTACCACAAACTTAAACATAATACTTTCCACCCAACCAATCACTTACAAAGTATTACAGCCGACTCAGTCCGAATCACCTTCATCAACTCCGCTGTCGTCCGAATCAGGCGCTTCCTGCCAATCGATTTCTTCACCCAGCGCACCATCAAATTGAATCATTATCTTTTTATCAAGACTTGAGTTCTCAATATAACTCTCAATGCGCGACCTGCAGGCTTCACTTAACGGATTACCCAACAAGTTGTAATTAACCTCTCGAGCATCTGAAACTTCAAACAGTTCATCCGGCAATGTGGTGATCTGATTGAATCTCAGATCGGCGAATGCCAACTGTTCAAGATCGAACAATCCAACAGGCACCTCCATCAAACCCGTGTTTTTCAAGTAGAGACTGTCCAGCTGGCTCATGAAACGAACATCGGGGGGCAACCCAAGAGGGTTATGATCCAAGTGTAAAAGCGTCAAATCCTCCATATGCGCGAGGCCTTCGACCGCCGCCTCATTCAGCTCGATAGCACAGTCATCAAGGGTCAGCGTCTCCAGTGCCCTCATCTGATAGATTTCCATGGGCAAAGTCTCCAGCGCGAAGCCTGACAATGTCAGGTACCGCACACCCGGGAAGCTGGCGAGAAAGGAATGCCCGCCCAACCCGGCGCTGCTGCTCAAAGACAACTCACGAACATGGCTGAAGTCTGCCGACAACACCGGTAACTCGCCGAGTATCTCCAGATCGTAATCAAGCGTGGTCGGTGTGTAGCGGTTGGCCGTCGTCAGTCTGCGACTCCAATTTGCCTGCAACTCCTGCGCGAACAGCTTTCTGCCCTGGCGCTGAATAGAGAGTTCATTGTCTGTGAGCATCGATCCCGTGGCCGGATGACGGGGAGGCACGTCATTGCTCCACATCTCCAAATCATTGACCAACGTGACGTACTCATTCTCCAGGCGCGCAACGGCCAACACCGGCTCCCCGATCAATCGCTCGCTGCGTAGCGTCGTCATTTCTTCCTCGGAGAGCGTCGGGTACAGCGCTTGAAGCCGCTGCCCTACGGAGCGCACCGGCTCCGGTACGAAATCGCCACCGCCCAACAGATAGCCGGTACGCCCCACGGCCAGCCCCATGGGCGAACGAGCGTCCGCCTCCAAAGGCGGCTGTCCCAGCAAGGCCCGGGCTTGCGAGCGAGGCATCAGTGATTGTTGCCTGACCGCCTGCCGAAGCCCCACGCCCTGCCCGACATGAGGCAAACCCAACGCCCGGCGCTGAACATCGGGAAGAGCATGCTGGACAGCGCCGTAGAGATCGTCGAATGCGTGCAGCTCCTTGCCGAAGCCATCGTAGGCCTGGTACTGGCCATTCTGTCTGACCAGAACTTTGCGAATCGGGGCCTCGGGACCACCGATACTGTCCACCAACTCACCGTCAATGCTGCCCTCACGCACTTCGATGCGCACCTCTGGCGACCAGCCGTTCAGGTTTTCGAGCCCATGCAGCGCCAGCCTGTCGGAGTCCGGATTTGCACTCGTCTCCAGATAAAGCCCTTCGTACGCCCTGCTCAGGCGCACCTCCCGTAGATAGAACAGCGCTTCATGCGCCATTCGCCGGGTGATTCCGGGGTTGTGCTGCATGTGAAGGCGATCGACAGCCGCTGCATGGCGCCATAATTCTTCAGCGATGGTTTTGGGCAGGTCAGGAAAAATCCGGCGTATCTGCTGGGTGTTTTCATCACTGCTCAGCTCAAAGTGGCGTTCACTTGTCTCGAACAAACTGCCACGACTCTCCTGTGCCCAAACCGCGATTCTGAGTCGCAGCCGGGCGGCTCGCACGTCGATTCCTGGCAATGAATCGCCAAACGCAGGGCTTTCACCCAGCAGTTTTTTCAGCTGCGCATCCTCAAGTGTTTCAATCACGCTTCGAACCACATCGCCGCTTCGCAGCTGGCTGTCCTGCAGGCTGACGCCCTGAGCTTGCAGCAGTTGCACCTGCATCTGCGGATCGGCTTTCAAATACACCCGCGAATCGGTGCTTTGCATCTGCGTAATGAACGCCTGAATCTGCTGATCGAGTTTGAAACGCTGGATGGTGTCTTCGAGCAAGGCTGGAGGGCGCCGGGTATGAACGTGCATGTCGCGCAGCACTGCCTCGTCGATGCCGCTTACCGCCAGAATGCGTCCAGCCGTGACATCCGAAAACTCGGCCACCGAATGCCCCAGGCGCCGAAACAGCTGTGCGCGCCGCCACTCCATGGGGCGATCAACCTCATGCGCCCACGCTCCTGCGCCGTTGTGAGCAAGTTGTGGTTTGTAGGCATCCGGCCTGTCCGGGTGGCGAATGCGATAGGCATCCCCGTCAGTCTCGGGCACCACTTCATAGGTTTTCCCATCAAGAGGCAGCACCCTCGCGCCCTGATGCCGATGCAAACCGAGCGCATCGGCCCGGGAGTCGGCTGGCAAGCGCACCGCACGCTCATACGTACTCAGATCGGGATTCCACAATCGTTGCTGGCCCGCCCCCAAATCAACGACTTTCAAGCGGTTGACGAAAGCGCCGGGGGCGACGGACAGCAGTTTGCCGACGGCCAGGCCGCCCAAGGCAAACGCGCCTAACTGGGCGACCGTTTCAGCAATGGACAGCAAATGCGCCGACGCTTCGATCAACTGCCCTTCGGCCCAATCAAGGATGCCGGTAAACGTGTCGTCCAGCAGTTGGTACAGGGTATAGGCCAACATCAGTTCGCCCAGAAACGGCACGAACGGGATCGCCGCCAGCGCCGCGACCTCCAGCACAACGGTGGCGACTTTTTCCAGGCAGTCCCATTGTTCCCAGCGCGACTTGCGGTCTTCGTCTGCGGTAGACACGGCCATGACGCGCGCGTCATTGAGGATCTGGTTCAGCCTGGACTGGTACAGCCAGGTCCACAGTTGCGGACCCACGCGCTGTGTTTGCATCCGGAGGTTGGGACGCGCATCGGGGGCTGCGGCGTTGAGCAAATTAAGCAACGTGGCGAAAAAGGTGCCTCGTTGGTCGTGAGCGACAAACCGGGCAAAAAAACGCTGGTAATCGGTAGAGCGCAATTGCCGGGTCAGTTCGTCCACAAATTCGCGGGTGGAGGCATAGGTTTTCAGCGGGTGCTCAGGGTCATCGGGGATGTAGGCAATCACCGGTTCAACTTCGCGAGAATGTTCTGGATCCGCCGAGAACAGCACGATGCCGGTCAACGCCGTTCCCAGGAGGCTCAGTTGATACAAGCGCAGCGCTTTCGCGCCAGGCAATGGTGTTTTTTGCTCTGTGAGCAGGCCCAGCAATAGCGTCTGTTCAGCGTGCCCAATGTCCCCTTTCATTCGCGCCAGGAGTGTTGCCACCCTGAATCGATCCTGCTGACTGGCAACGACCTTGTGTGCCAGCATCGCTCTGGCCGCAGCATCCGCAGGTAATAACAGCGCCTCAAGTTGCTGGTTATAGCGCCCTCCGATATCAAGTTGTCGGCACAGCGAGGCAAATGCCGCGACAGACAAGCGACTATTAATTTGAAGGATATCGAACTGTCCGGCCGCATCGGGCTCAGTGATAAAACATGAAGCGCTGTCAAAGTAACGCGCTGCCGCCTCCTTCATTTCGAAGTTATGCAAGGCAGCATCCAGAAGTGAAATCGTCGTCACTTCATAGCGGACCGGTAAGTCTTTGGGGACATAGAGTCGCAGGTACGTTTTCCTGACATCCAGTTCTATCTCGAACTGACTTTTCAGGGCCTCAACCAGCAACGGCTCGGCAAATGCGCGAACGTCGGCAAGGCCTTCAAACAGGCGGTCCACCCGGGTTTGCGAAACCCAGCTACGTTGAGTCGCCTGCTTCAAGGCCTCATGACTGGCGGCGGATGCCGAGCGGTACCAGTCAGGAAAAACAACCCCGGCGCTTTTCAATGCCAGGCGTCTTTCGGCAGGCGCACGAATCAACCAGTCGGGAATCGACTTTATTATCAACGTTTGATGCGCGCCGGGCTGCGCGTTTGTCGAGTCTGAATCGGACATGCAAGTAACCTTTTTAAACAGTGGAAAACCACAGCTTATTTAATTACTTGCCTGACAAACGCTACATATATACCGCAACTTTATAGGTCATTCGTGCCGTTATTGACGAATGTAAGCATTGCCGCTCATTGCTCGTCGTTATAAACGAACTTTGGCATTTCCCAGTGAAAACGAATCGCCAACAACCGCAGCAGGAAGCCACCAAACAGCGTGATGAGAATGGCCTGTTCACCGGGCAGTTGCAGATAGATGCACAGCATGTAGCACCACGCCGCCGCGAAGGAGACGCTGGCGTAGAGTTCGCGGCGGAAGATCAGCGGGATGTCGTTGCAGAAGATGTCGCGCAGGATGCCGCCGAACACCCCGGTGATCACACCGCTGACCGACGCCACCAGCATGCCGTGGCCCATTTCCAGCGCGGTCATGCAGCCGATCAGGGTGAACGCCACCAGTCCCACGGCGTCGAGCACCAGAAACAGTGAGCGCAGGTGGCGCATCCAGCGAGCCGTGAAAACAGTGACCATGGCCGCAACCGAGGTCAGCACCAGGTATTCCGGGTGTTTGACCCAGGTCAGCGGGTAGTGACCCAGCAGCACGTCGCGCACCGAACCGCCGCCCAACGCCGTGATGCAGGCGATCAGCACCACGCCAAACCAGTCCATGCCGCGACGGCCGGCAGACAGTGCGCCGGTCATGGCTTCGGCGGTGATGGCGATCAGGTAAAGCATCAGCAACATGGTGGCGGTCCTTGCAGGAAGGCGCGCAGTCTAGCCATTTAGGTGCAGCACCAAAAGGGGGCGTTCACGGAGATAGGCCGCGTCGCTCCCTTCGCGGGCAAGCCTCGCTCCTACAGGTTTGCGCAAAACCTGTAGGAGCGAGGCTTGCCCGCGAAAGCGTCAGCACAGGCGCTGCTGAATCAGAATTTGATGAAATGCTTGCGGTAGTGCTGCAGCTCGGCGATGGATTCGCGGATGTCGTCCAGCGCCAGGTGGGTGCTACCCTTTTTGAAGCTGTCGCGCACGTCCGGCGCCCAGCGTGCGGCCAACTCTTTCAGCGTCGAGACGTCGAGGTTGCGGTAGTGGAAGAAGCTTTCCAGGGATTTCATGTGCGTATAAAGGAAGCGGCGATCCTGGCAAATGCTGTTGCCACAGATCGGCGACTTGCCCTTCGGCACCCACTTCTCCAGGAAAGCGATGGTCTCGGCTTCCGCTTCGGCCATGCTGATGCGGCTGTCGCGCACGCGCTGGGTCAGGCCCGAGCCGCCGTGTTGACGGGTGTTCCACTCGTCCATGCCGGCGAGGATTTCATCGCTGTGGTGAATCGCGATCACCGGGCCTTCGGCCAAGGTGTTCAGATCACTGTCGGTGACGATGGTGGCCATCTCGATGATGACGTCGGTATCAGGGTTCAGACCGGTCATTTCCAGGTCGATCCAGATCAGATTCTGCGGGTTTTGCATGTGTCGGCTCCTAGGCAATGCTGCGCAGTTTAGCCTAGGGAGGTGGCCGGGCGTGCTAAACTCGCGGCCGTTTTACCTAATCGCTGCATTCTTGATACGGAACACCCATGGCCAAACGCCAACTCAATCGTCGTCAAAACTGGCGCATCGAAAAGATTCAGGGCGAACGCGCTGCCCGCGCCGCCAAACGCGAGTCCTCGGCTGTCGAGGCACTTGAGGGTGGCGACCTGGGTCCGGAACAGACCGGCCTGGTGATCGCACACTTCGGTGTGCAGGTCGAAGTCGAAGCACTCGATGGCGATTTGGCCGGCCAGGTGTTCCGCTGCCACTTGCGCGCCAACCTGCCGGCGCTGGTGACCGGCGATCAGGTGGTCTGGCGTGCCGGCAACCAGGGCATCGGGGTGATCGTGGCGCAACTGCCGCGCAAAACCGAACTCTGCCGCCCGGACAGTCGTGGCCAGCTCAAGCCGGTGGCCGCCAACGTCGACATGATCGTCATCGTCTTCGCGCCGCTGCCCGAGCCTCACGCCAATTTGATCGACCGCTATCTGGTCGCTGCGGAGCACGCCGGCATCCGGCCGTTGCTGCTGCTGAACAAATTCGACCTGATCGACGAGCAGAACGCCCCGGCGCTGAATGCCTTGCTCGCGGTTTACCGCACGCTGGGTTATCCGGTACTGGAAGTGTCGGCGCACCACGGCAATGGCATGGAGCAACTTCAGGAACAACTGGACGGACGCATCAGCGTATTCGTCGGCCAGTCCGGCGTCGGCAAGTCGTCGCTGGTCAACAGCCTGCTGCCGGAAGTCGAAACCCGCGTCGGCCCGTTGTCCGAGCTGTCCGGCCAGGGCACTCACACCACCACGACCGCGCGGCTGTTCCACTTCCCCGGTGGTGGTGAGTTGATCGACTCCCCGGGTATCCGCGAATTCGGCCTGGGCCACGTCAGCCGTTCCGACGTCGAAGCCGGTTTCATCGAGTTCAACGACCTGATCGGCACCTGCCGCTTCCGCGACTGCAAGCACGACCGCGAACCGGGTTGCGCATTGCTCAAGGCACTGGAAGAAGGTCGCGTGCAGCAGCAACGAATGAACAGCTATCGCTCGATCATCGCGAGTTTGCCGGAGAGCAGCTACTAGGCCGCTTCTCGCAGAAACAAAAAAAGCCGCGATCATCTCGCGGCTTTCTCATTTTCGGTGCACAGCCCTGCACATCCAAAGTGTCATGGCTGTCCTGGTGCCTGCAAATTCGACGTAGTTTGGCGACACCGGGACGAGCGCAATACCTGTAGGAGCTGGCTTGCCGGCGATTGCGTCCGTTCAGTCACGTACTTATTGCCTGACCCACCGCTATCGCCGGCAAGCCGGCTCCTACAGGGAATCGCGTTTGCTTTCGCTTCTCACCACTCATCAGGCCGAGCGTTAGCTCGCCTTCCGCTTTTGATCTGAGCGCCCCCTCGAGAGGCCGAGCGCAGGTTCTGCGCAGTGGGCAACCCGGCATGGATGCCGGGTTAGCCGCCCCCGGCCATGGATGGCCGATGGCGGCGGGCCCACGGAGCAGGACCGGAGCGAGGGCATGGTGAGCATTAGCGAGCCACCGAACGAAAGGGGCAAGAGCCTTTTGGTTACTTTGGGGCTTTTCCAAAGTGACTCGCTGTAAGAGCGAAACCATAGGCGGCCGTTACCGCAGGAATGGATATGTACACACCAAAAAACCCACGCCAGCCATAAGGCCGCCATCGCCAGCAAGCCGGCTCCTACAAGGGACCGCGCTCAAACTGAAAATGAAGTGACCTCCAAACCAAAGCAAAAAAAAGCCGACATCGCTGTCGGCTTTTTTGTGGGTCACTGCTTCGGCGGTTCAGCCGGTTTCGGTGCCGGGTCATCGAACAGATTCAAGCGCTCGCGAAGCTCATGCGCCGGCAGCGGTTCTTTATCCGCCGGCAATGCATTCGGATCGGCCGGCACTTCACCCGGGCCGCCCTGCCCTTGCGTCGGCTCCGGAGTCGGCTCCGCTCCTTGCGAACCTTCGATGGCACGCTGGGCTTTTTTGGTCAGCACGATGATGTCGATGCGGCGGTTGACCGGGTTGAGCGGGTTCTCGCGATCGAACAATGCCGACGAGGCATAACCGACCACGCGTGCGATCTGCTGCTCCGGATAACTGCCCGCCACCAGCGCACGACGTGCAGCGTTGGCACGGTTGGCTGAAAGCTCCCAGTTGCCGAAATCACCCTGGCCACTGTACGGCTTGGCGTCGGTGTGGCCGCTGATGCTGATCTTGTTCGGCACCGCTTTGATGGTGTCGGCCATGGCCAGCAGAATGTCTTCGAAGTACGGTTTCAGGCGCGCACTGCCGGAGTCGAACATCGGGCGGTTTTCGGCGTCCACAATCTGGATGCGCAAACCATCCGGCGTGATCTCGAACAGAATCTGGTCCTTGAATTTCTTCAGTTGCGGATTCTCTTCGACCTTGTTCTGCAGTTCTTGCAGCAACAGTTCGAGGCGTTCCTTCTCCACCATCTCGGCCATGCCTTCGACCTGCTCGGCGTCGACCGTCACCTTGTCCGGCTGCGGCTGGGATTTCACCTCGGGGTTGAGGGTGTTTTCCGGCGCCAGGGTCGGCGTGCCGCCCAGATCGATGATGTACGGCGTACCGCTTTCGGAAAAGCCGATCGGGTCTTTGAAGTAACCGGCGATGGCGAGCTTCTGTTCCGGTGTCGCGGTGGACAGCAGCCACAACACCAGGAAGAACGCCATCATCGCCGTCGCGAAGTCGGCGAAGGCGATTTTCCAGGCGCCCCCGTGATGCCCGCCGGCGATGCGCTTGACGCGCTTGATAATAATCGGCTGATTATTTTCCATGACTTAGCGACCGCGAACCGCTTGTTCCAGCTCTGCGAAGCTAGGACGGTGCGCCGGGTACAGAACCTTGCGCCCGAACTCTACCGCCAGCGATGGCGGCATGCCGGAAGCCGAAGCCACCAGCGAGGCCTTGATGGCTTCGTAGACGTTCAGCTCTTCCTTGGCATCGTGGGCCAGGGAGTGGGCCAGCGGGCCGAAGAAACCGTACGCCGCGAGAATACCGAAGAAGGTACCGACCAGTGCCGCACCCACGTGCAGACCGATGGATTTCTGGTCGCCTTCGCCCAAGGACGCCATGGTCACCACGATACCCAATACCGCCGCGACGATACCGAAGCCGGGCATGGCGTCGGCGATGCCGTTCACCGCGTGGGACGGGTGTTCGAGGTCTTCCTTGAGGTTGTAGAGTTCCATGTCGAACAGGCCTTCCAGCTCATGGGGAGCCATGTTGCCGGAGGACATGATGCGCAGGTAATCGCAGATGAACGCGGTCATGCGCTCGTCTTTGAGCACTGACGGGTACTTGGCGAAGATCGGGCTCGCGGCGGCATCTTCAATGTCGCCTTCGATGGCCATCATGCCTTCGCGGCGACTCTTGTTGAGGATCTCGTAGATCAGCCCCAACACTTCAAGATAGTAGCCGTGATTGAAACGCGATCCGAACATGCTCAAGGACTTCTTGAGCACGTGCAGGGTCATGTAACCGGGGTTGGCCTGGAGGAATGCGCCAAGGGCCGCGCCACCGATGATCATCACCTCGAAGGGTTGTATCAGGGCGGCAATCTTGCCGTGGGAAAGCACGTATCCGCCGAGCACGCTCGCGAATACGACGATGATGCCGATTATTTTAGCCATAGGTAGGAGAGCACTTACTGAGTCGGGTTCAAGGTCATATTCGGAAGTTAAAAAATCTCTTCTTCTACTTATCGGCAAAACTGCGCCAGACTATAGCCAGTTCAGGCGAAAAGCCAATTTGGCCCACTTCGGGCATAGGTAATGCAGACGATGATCGCGTCCAACCATGGCTAACGAAACGAACGTTCCAACTCCAAAACCAAACACTCTCCAAGGCTGGGTAAAGCTTCTGGACGGCGTGCACCTGCCCGTTCCGCAAGGCAGTCATGACCGGGTCTGCAAGGCCATCGGCGACAACCGCAGCTCGTTGCGCGATATCGCCGAGCTGATGCAGGACAGCCCCGCCCTGGCCTTGAGCGTGATTCGCGAAGCCAACCGGCACACCCACGGCAGCATGACCGAGCCTGCGGAAAACCTTGAGGTGGCGATCAATCGCCTCGGTTTGAAGCGCACCGAAGAACTGCTCGCACGGCTGCCCGCGATACCGGAATCGGACATTCCCGTGACCCTGCGCCAGTTGCAGATGATCAGCCAGCACGCGACGCAACAGGCCAACGGCTTTTTCGCCGCTCGCCTGGCGCGGCTGTGGCAGGACATCCACTGGGGCAGCCTGCTGTTTTTATCGCCGCTGTGGCCATTGGCGTTGACCCATCCGCAATTGCTCGAAGAATGGGAGCTGCGGGTCATCCATAAGGGCGAGTCCGCACGTAAAGTCGAGAAACAATTATTCGGCGTACGCCTGCTGGAAATCGGTCAGGCACTGGTGGAAATCTGGCACCTGCCGAACTGGGTGCAGCAGGGTTACAAGCTGTTACTCAATGAGCAACGGGAACTGGTGAAAGTCCTGCGCATCGCGCGCGACAGCGATCATCCATTGCGCCAGCAGAACCGTCTCGATGACGATCCGACGTTACGCCGCTGGCTCAATCAGCCGGCCAACACGGTGTTGCTGGCCAACGGTCTGGCGCTGTCGGCACAGCACGCATGGGACTGTCCGCACAGTGAACGCTGGCAGTACCTGACCAGTCTTTACCTGCAAATGCCGATGGACGAGGTGCAGCAGCAACTTCACCAGCAGGCCGCCAACAGTGCGCGCCAGCACGCCATGCCAGACCTCTGGCACCCCGCCGTCGCGCTGCTCTGGCCGCAGGGCATGAACCGTGTGCACGCCGGTTTGCTGCCGGCCCCGGCGCCGACCGCCGAGGACCTGGCCAAGTGGCGCAAACAATGCGCCGAGCTGCTGGTGGAGCCGAGTCGTTTCACCAATGCCATGCACTTGACCAACTCGGCCCGCGATGCACTGGTTGCATGTGGCATGCGCCGGGTGATGATCCTGATGGCCGACCGCACACACGCCAATCTGCGCGTGCACCAGATTGCCGGGCTGCCGAAAGAAACGGCCGGCCTGAATTTCGTGGTCAGTCAAAGCACCGTGCTGCAACGCCTGCTCTCGCAGCAAGCCCAGGTACGACTGACCCCGGCCAACAACGCACAATTTTCGGCGCTGCTGCCGGCCAGCCTGCGCTCGCAGTTCGGTGGCGAACACCTGCTGTTGCGCTCGCTGGTCAACAACGGCCGCGTGATCATGATCGTGGTGGCGGACCAGGGCGGCGGGCCGTTCTCCGAAATTACCGTGCAAGCCTTTGGCAAAACGGCGCAGTGCATCGAGAAAGCCCTGCACACCTTTAGCCATCGCGGCCAATGACCCGCTACAATCCTCCCCTTTGTGCTCTGGAGACCTCACATGTCTGACTTCTCTGGCTTGCCGCTGGTGATCGAACCGAGCGACTTGCTCTCTCGACTAGATGCCCGCGATCTGATTCTGGTGGACCTGACCAGCAGCGCCCGCTATGCCGAAGGGCATATTCCCGGCGCGCGCTTTGTCGATCCGAAACGCACGCAACTCGGCCAGCCACCGGCGCCGGGCCTGATGCCACCGCAAGCGGCTCTCGAAGCGTTGTTCGGCGAGCTGGGCCACAACCCCGATGCGGTCTACGTCGTGTATGACGACGAAGGCGGCGGTTGGGCCGGGCGTTTTATCTGGCTGCTGGATGTCATCGGCCACCACAAGTATCACTATGTCGACGGCGGTCTGACGGCATGGCTGGCGGAAGGCTCGCCGATGTCGATACAGATCCCGCCCGCGGTCGGCGGCCCGGTTGCGTTGACCCTGCACGACGAACCCACCGCCACCCGCGAATACCTGCAAAGCCGTCTCGGCGCCGCCGACCTGGCGATCTGGGATGCGCGCGGGCCGCTGGAGTACTCCGGCGAGAAAGTCCTGGCGGCCAAGGGCGGACACATTCCCGGCGCGGTCAATTTCGAATGGACCGCGGGCATGGACCGGACGCGCAACCTGCGCATCCGCACGGACATGCCGCAGATCCTCGAACAACTCGGGATCAGCAAAGACAAAGAAGTGATTACCCACTGCCAGACTCACCACCGTTCTGGCTTCACCTATCTGGTGGCCAAGTCCCTCGGTTATCCGCGGGTCAAAGGCTACGCCGGCTCCTGGGGCGAATGGGGTAACCATCCCGATACGCCTGTAGAGATTTAAGGTTTTTAAGGACAGTTAATGAATAAGCGTTTGTTTATCCTCAGCCAATACCTGCTGCCCCACCACTTGCTCTCGCGACTGGCCGGCTGCATCGCCGAATGCCGTGTGCGCTGGTTCAAGAATGCGTTCACCGCGTGGTTCGCCAAGCGTTATCAGGTGGACATGTCCCAGGCCCTGGTCGAAGACCTGACCGCCTACGAGCATTTCAACGCGTTCTTCACCCGCGCCTTGAAAGACGGCGCTCGTCCGCTGGACGAAACCCCGGGCGCCATCCTCAGCCCGGCCGACGGCGCGGTCAGCCAGCTCGGCCCGATCGAGCACGGTCGCGTGTTCCAGGCCAAGGGCCACAGCTTCAGCGTGCTGGAACTGCTGGGCGGTGACGCGGCAAACGCCGCGCCGTTCATGGGCGGTGATTTCGCGACGATTTACCTGTCGCCGAAAGACTACCACCGCGTGCACATGCCGCTGGCCGGCACGCTGCGCGAGATGGTCTACATTCCGGGGCGGATTTTCTCGGTCAACCAGACCACGGCGGAAAACGTTCCGGAGCTGTTCGCCCGCAACGAGCGTGTGGCGTGCATTTTTGACACCGAGCGCGGGCCGATGGCCGTGGTGCTGGTGGGCGCGATGATCGTGGCGTCGATCGAAACCGTGTGGGCTGGTTTGGTGACCCCGCCGAAACGCGAGCTGAAAACCTTCCGCTACGACGAAGCTGCCCGTGCGCCGATCCACCTGGAGAAAGGTGCGGAACTGGGTCGTTTCAAACTGGGTTCGACGGCTGTTGTGCTGTTCGGCCCGGATCAAGTGCAGTGGGCTGAAGAACTGGCGGCCGGTTCGCCGGTGCAGATGGGCCAGGGCATGGGCCTGCCGAAAGCCTGATCCAACGCCGCTTTACTGTAGGAGCGAAGCTTGCTCGCGAAGGTCGTCAACGACAACCGGGATCTGCCTGATGATCCGCGTCGTCCTCCGGCTCTTCGCGAGCAAGCTTCGCTCCTACAGAGAACAGGCATTGCAATGCGCGCCCCCGAGTCATAGCTGCTAAAGTCTGGTCATTCACTGCCCATTTCCCGGTTGGAGTTTGTCCACCGCATGAATGAGACCAGTCCCCACCGTCTGCTGCGCGCCCCTGTCCCCGCACAGTTGCGCCTGTCGTTCTGCGAAGCCACCCCGCGCGACCTCAAGCGCTGGATCGCCAACCTGCCCAAAGCCAACATCGGCGAAACCGCTCGCCAGCTCTATCAAGGCTTGAGCGAACTGAACCAGTTACTGACACCCAGCGACAATCGCCTGCAATTGCTCGAACTGCTAAGGCCCGAGGTGTATTACGTCTGCAAACACCTGGAGCGGCATTTCCTGCACCAGTCGATTGCCCTCGACGAGCGTTCAAGCAAGATCGCCAACCTCTGCCAGGCGCTGCAAAGCCACTTGGCGATCGGCTATAAACAGATCGTCGTGCGCATCACGCCGCGCTTCAGCAAGGACCGTGCGCCGCTGCTGGCCCAGGCGTTGCAGCGGGCGATGCATTGCCTCAACGGGTCACTGATCCGCGCCACCCAACTCTATTGCCCGGTGCCGGAAGGCGTGTGGCTGGAGCTGCACCAGCTGTATCGAATCGCCTGTAGCCTTCGGCTGCAGCATCTGAACCTGCGCGATGAATTGGCGAGTCAGACGCAAAACCTGAGCATCGAACAGACGTACGTGGTCGCCCTGCTAGTGGGCGCCGCACGTTGCAATCAACTGCGCCAGAACCAGATCGCGCGGCTCGCCGAAGTGCTGGAGCCGTGGAGCAAACTGATCAAGCTGCAACCGGAAACACCGGCCGATGGATTGTTTGCCATCGCCCCGGAACTCGACATCGGGCCGCGTTACCGCTCGAAATTCCGGCCCGGGCAACAGGAGCGTTTGCTGGGGTTCGATCCGCAGCCGCTGGTCGCAGCCATCGACACCCATTTGGAAAAAAACGACAGTGAGTCGCCACTCCCGGTGCCAGCAGGCCTGAGCCTGGATACGCTGCAACACCTGAGGGCCGCGTGGGGGCAGGCGGTCGAGCGCAGTTTCCAGCGCACCGCCAGTCAAGGCACCTTGACCTTGTGCGTGGGCATGAGCGCGCTGCACTTCTATCTGGGCGGGCAGCGCCCGTTCAGCGAAATCCTGAAACACCCCGGCGCCCGCCGTGCGCAGTTCACGGCGATATCGCCCGCGCTCCGGGAAAAGGACCAATGGAGCCATGCCTTCGACGCAGCGCCCCACGGCACCGCCGACACGTTGCTGCCCTACGAAGAAATCGAATACCGGCAGCTGCAGAATGACGACAGTCACGAAGCCAGCGACAGCAATCGCCACTTTCCGACGTACGTCCTGCCCGTGATCAATCACAGCCCGGGCGGTTATTGCCTGGCCTGGCCTGACGCAGTGCCAGCCGAGCTACAGGCTGGCGAGATGGTCGGCATCGAGGACACGGCGGGCGCAGGCTGGAGCATTGCGGTGGTGCGCTGGATTCGCCAGGTTCGCGGCGGCGGCACGCAGATGGGCATCGAGCAAGTCGCGCCATACGCCGAACCTTGCGGCCTGCAACTGGTGCGCACCCGGGACGACCACAGCCACTACCTGCGCGGCTTGTTGCTGCCGGCCATCAGCGCGATAGATTTACCGGCCACCCTGCTCGCTCCGCGCCTGCCGTTCCAGGAAGGCCACAAAGTGCTGATCAACACCAACGGCGAGGAGCGCCGGGCCGGACTGGATCGGCGGGTGTCGAGCACCAACAGCTTCAATCAGTTTGCGTATCGGTCGCTTGAGGCCGCCAGAAACGACAACGCCGCGGGGAGCGGCGTGGTTGGTGTCGAGGAGGAGTTTGATTCGTTGTGGAAGACGCTTTGAGGGTGAAGTCCTGAGACCGCGGTGCGTCCTTCGCGGGCAAGCCTCGCTCCTACAGGGGTACGCAATTACCTGTAGGAGCGAGGCTTGCCCGCGAAGAGGCCCTATCAGTCAATACAAGACTCAGAGCTGCCCGTCACGATCCCGAAAACCCAGCAAATACAGCACGCCATCCAGCCCCAACGTGGAGATCGCCTGCTTCGCCGACTGTTTGACCAGCGGCTTGGCGCGGAATGCCACGCCCAGCCCGGCAATCGCCAGCATCGGCAAATCGTTGGCGCCGTCGCCGACCGCAATGGTCTGCTCCAGACGCAAGCCTTCCTTGTGCGCCAGCTCCTTCAGCAGATCCGCCTTGCGCTGCGCATCGACAATCGGCTCGACCGCCACGCCGGTGACCTTGCCATCGACCACTTCCAGCTCGTTGGCGAACACGTAGTCGATGCCCAGCTTGGCCTGCAATTGCTTGGCGAAGTAGGTGAAGCCGCCCGACAGAATCGCGGTCTTGTAGCCCAGACGCTTGAGCTCGGCGAACAGGGTTTCGGCGCCTTCGGTCAGGCGCAGCGAGGCACCGATCGAATCCAGCACGCTGACATCCAGCCCTTTGAGCAACGCCAGGCGTTCCTTGAAGCTGGCACGGAAATCCAGCTCGCCGGCCATCGCCCGCTCGGTAATCTCCGAAACCTGATCGCCCACACCGGCCGCCTTGGCCAGTTCGTCGATGACTTCGGCTTCGATCAGCGTCGAGTCCATGTCAAACACCGCCAGACGACGGTTGCGGCGGAACAGCGAATCTTCCTGGAAGGCGATGTCGACGTTCAATTCCTGGGCGACGCTGAGGAATTCCGCTCGTAGCGCTTGCGGATCCGCCGCTTCGCCACGCACGGAAAACTCGATGCAGCCCTTGCCTTTATCGGCCGGGGTATCCAGCGGCATGCGCCCGGACAGGCGATCGATGTGGTCGATGTTCAGGCCATATTTGGCGGTGATCGAGCTCACGGCCTGCAATTGCCCGGCAGTCACTTTGCGGGTCAATAGCGTCACGATGTGGCGTTTTTTGCCCTGATTACCGACCCATTGCTGGTAATCCTCTTCGGACACCGGCGTGAAACGCACCTGTTGGTCAAGCTCATAGCCCTTGAACAGGATGTCCTTGAGCACCGACTTGCCTTGCTCGGTGTCAGGAATTTCAACCAGGATGCCGAACGACAAGGTGTCGTGGATCACCGCCTGACCGATGTCGAGAATGTTCACACCACCCTGGGCCAGAACGCCGGTAATGGCCGCGGTCAGACCCGGACGGTCCTCACCAGTGATGTTTATCAGGACGATTTCGCGCAAGGCGCACCCCCGCAGGTGGAAAAAAACCGCATTCTACCCACTTTCAGTGACCATCGGGCACCGTGAGCGCTTTGCCGGTCTAGGGCCTGTCGCTATACTGCGCGTCAACTTCACGGACAAAAGAGCCGAGCTCAAGTGAACCGGCCCACGCCAGTTAAAACCGATAACTTCTTTCTGCTGATCTTCCGTGCACTGCGCCACCGCCGTGTACCGATTGCATTGCGCATCGCCAGCCATAACGTGATCCTGGTCGCTCTGGCCCTGGTGATCTACGCCTGCGTGATGGGTTTGCAGTTCAAGCAGGCCATGCACGAGCAGGCAGATGCGCTGGGCGAAAGCCTGACCACGCAGACCGCCACGTCCGCCACGGAGCTGTTGGTGTCCAACGACATCCTCAGCCTCAACGTGCTGCTCAACAACCTGACCAAGAACAAGCTGGTGGCCCACGCCGCCATTTATAGCGTGGATAACCGCATCCTCGCCGAAGCCGGTCAGCGCCCCAAGCACGGCCTGCTGGGCGAAGCCGAGGGCATGTACCAGAGCAAGATCACCTTCCAGGACGTGACCGCCGGGCAACTGCGCATCAGCCTGGACATGGATCAGTTCCAGCAACCGATGACCATCAGCCTGCAAAGCATGGGCATCTTGAGTGCGATTCTGTTGGCACTGTCCCTGGCCTTGAGCCTGCGCCTGGGTCGGCACATCTCCACGCCGCTGCTGCAATTGCGCGTGTGGCTGCGCAACATCGACGAATACACCCCGGCCACCGACCGCCAGGATGAAATCGGCGACCTGGCTCGCCAGCTGCACGCCAACTTCGCGCCGGAACCGGCCGAGCCGGAGCCCGCACCGGAACCTGAGTTCGACGACGTCGATTACGACGATGACGCCGAGCCGTCCTTCGAAGTGCGCAACCTGCGCGACCCGAGTTTCGACGAGACCAAGCCTGTCGCTAGCCTCAAACCTGCACCACGGCACATCGTCAGCACCGTCGAAGACGAAGATGACGACGATGCGTTTGCCGATTTGCGTGATGAATCGACAGCCGCGAAACCAGTAGTCAGAGCGCCAGTATCGAACGTGCCGCAACACAGCGCAGTGCTGGCCGTGCAACTGGGCGCCCAGGATCAATTGCGCCGCCTGCCACGGGCGCGCCTGGAAGAACTGCTCAAACGTTATCGCGATTGCCTCGATCAGGCGGCCTCGCTCTATGAGGGCGAACTGCACAGCCTGAACGATGGCAGCACGCTGATGGTGTTCCACACCGAGGACAGCGGCGACGACTACCTGACCAACGCCATCTGCTGCGGCGAGTTGCTGCGAGCCCTGGGCCATCAGTTGCAGATCGAAGTCGCCGACAGCGGCATCACCCTGCAATTGCAGCTGGGCGTGACCTTGGGTGATGAGCTGTTCGGTCTGAGCCAGATCGACCTGTTGCTGACCGAAACCGCCCAGGACGCCCTGGCCCTGTCGCAACACAGCCGCAATCTGCTGCTGGTGGAGCGCAAGATCAGTGACGACGCGCTGATTCGCCAGCGCGCGCGAATCCGCCCGATTGCCAGCCCTGAGGGTGCGTGCTGCGTGGAGCGGTTGATGGAGCCTTATCCGTCGATGCTGGAGCGACAGTTGGCGCGGATGCATGAGCGTCGGGCGTAAGCCTTAGCCCCGCAGTAAAAAAACCCGCAGACAAGTGATTGTCTGCGGGTTTTTTGTTGCCTGTTCCGCCGTCATCGCCGGCAAGCCAGCTCCTACAGAAATCGTGTTGCCCGCATAATGTATGCACGACGCGGAACCTGTAGGAGCTGGCTTGCCAGCGATGGGGCCGTCAGCAGCACCGAGGATTTCCAATCTGCAGAAACAACAAAGCCCGCATCTCTGCGGGCTCTGTTTGAAATCTATCCAGGCCTTAGAACCTGAACACTTCCATATCCGTACGGATCGGTGCAGCCATCGGGATCTTCGGCTGTTTCTCTTGCTCTGTCGCCGGAGCCACAGGCTTGGCCGCCGGTTTTTTTGGCGCTTCTGCAATCGGTGGCTGATTGGCCAATGGCTTGAGCGCGATCGACAGCTGTTCGGCGAGTTTCTGCAGCAACACACCCTGAGCCTGAACCTGCGCCGCTGTACCGCCCGCGTGCTGTTCTTGCAGATGAACGATGCGGTTATCGCGAACCTGCCCGCGACGGTCGATCAAACGCCATTGAGCATCGAGGATCGCCGGTTGCGACTCACCCGAGTCCAGGCGCGTGATGGTCAGCAGTACCTGAACATCCGGCGTGAAACCCACGCTCGCCGGCGCCAGCACCACACGTTGACTGTCCAGATGACCCGCTACCTGACGCAGCAACAGTTGATCGATGTCGGAAGAAAGGCTGCCGGCCCAACGACCATCGGTCGAGGCCTGAAGGCTGCCATCCGGCTGACGCTGCAGCAACGTTTCACGCTGCAGGTAATCGGCAACCGTTACCGGGCCGAGCAATACCGCCATGCCCGCGCTTTGCGCAGGCTGAGCCGGACTTCCGCTGTCCAGCTGATACAGCGACACCGGTTGGTGAACGCTGCAACCCGCCAGGCCAAGAACGCCAGCGAGCATCAAAATAAAAGGAAGGCGCAGAGCAGTCATCGTCCCATCCAGGTGGTTGCCACAAGGCACACCACAGTGAAAATACTCAATAAATATGAAGAACGCTCGGCCACGCCGGCGCTTGGAAAGGCCATATCATCCGTGAATATGCGTTCCGACTCCAGCGGCAAAGCGTCGATCTACGCGTTAAATCGTAGATCGAGCGCTCTAGCGCGGTTAATTGAGGTTTTCGACGAGCAGCGCATCTACCCTCTGGAAGCCCCGTGGAAGTTTGTTACCACGACGTCCACGCTCACCTTTGTAGTGTTCGAGGTCGTCCGCTTTCAGTGACAAGGTACGCTTTCCGGCCTGCAGCACCAAGGTGGCTCCATCCGGCAGCACAGCGATGTCCGTGACATATTCTTCGCGACTGGCCACACGCTCACCGGAGATCCCGATGATCTTGTTGCCTTTGCCCTTACCTAATTGTGGCAGATCGCTGATTTTGAAGATCAGCAAGCGACCTTCGGTGGTCACCGACGCCAGCCAGTTGTTCTCACGATCCGCAACCGGGCGCGGCAGAATGACCTTCGAGTTGTTCGGCAGGCTCAGCAGCGCCTTGCCCGCCTTGTTCTTCGCCTGGAAGTCTTCGCCCTTGACCACGAAACCGTAACCGGCATCGGAGGCTATCACGTACAGCGAATCGTCTTCCGGCATCAGCACGCATTCAAATGTCGCACCTGGCGGCGGCGTCAGACGACCGGTCAATGGTTCGCCCTGGCCACGGGCCGAAGGCAAGGTGTGCGAGGCCACCGAATAGCTGCGACCGGTGGAGTCGATGAACACCGCAAACTGGTTGGAACGTCCGGCCGCCAAGGCCTTGAAACCGTCCCCTGCCTTGTAGGAAAGCCCGGTGGCGTCAATTTCGTGCCCTTTGGCGGAGCGGACCCAGCCTTTTTCCGATAGCACTACGGACACTTTCTCGTTCGGCAGCAGATCGTGCTCGGTCAAGGCCTTGGCCTCGGCGCGCTCGACGATTGGCGAACGACGGTCGTCGCCGTAAGTTTCGGCGTCCTTGATCAGCTCGGTGCGCACCAGCTTTTTCAGCTTGGCTTCGCTGCCCAGCAGGGCTTGCAGCTTGGCTTGTTCCTTGAGCAGTTCATCCTGCTCGGAGCGCAGCTTCATTTCTTCCAGTCGCGCCAACTGACGCAAACGGGTGTCGAGAATGTACTCGGCCTGGATTTCGCTCAGGGCGAAACGCGCGATCAGGGCGGCTTTCGGATGCTCCTCGGTGCGGATGATGTGAATCACTTCATCCAGGTTGAGGTAGGCAATCAACAAACCGTCCAACAGGTGCAGGCGACGCTCAACCTTGTCGAGGCGGAATTGCAGACGACGACGCACGGTTTGAACGCGGAACTCCAGCCATTCAACCAGCAACGCACGCAGGTTCTTCAGCTGCGGCTTGCCATCCAGGCCGATGATGTTGATGTTGACCCGGTAGCTCGACTCCAGCTCGGTGCTGGCGAACAGGTGCTGCATCAGCGCGTCGTGGTCGAAGTTTTTCCGTGCGCCCGGAATGATCACGATCCGGCACGGGTTCTCGTGGTCGGATTCGTCGCGCAGGTCAGCGATCTGCGGGGCCTTGGACGGTTTGGCCTGCATCATGGCCGCGATCTGTTCCAGCACCTTGGCGCCAGACACCTGATGCGGCAGCGCGGTGACGATGATGTCGCCGTCTTCGATGTGGTACACGGCGCGCATGCGCACCGAGCCCTTGCCGGTTTCGTACATTTTCAGCAGGTCGGCGCGCGGCGTGATGATTTCCGCTTCGGTCGGGTAATCCGGACCCTGAATGTGTTCGCAGAGCTGTTCGACCGTGGCTTTTGGCTCATCGAGCAAACGCACGCAGGCAGTCGCGACTTCGCGCAGGTTGTGCGGCGGAACGTCGGTGGCCATGCCCACGGCAATGCCGGTGGTGCCGTTGAGCAGGATGTTCGGCAAACGTGCCGGCAACACCAATGGCTCGTCGAGTGTGCCGTCGAAGTTCGGGCCCCAGTCCGCAGTGCCCTGGCCCAGTTCGCTGAGCAGCACTTCGGAATAACGCGACAACCGCGCTTCGGTGTATCGCATGGCGGCGAAGGACTTGGGATCATCCGGCGCACCCCAGTTACCCTGGCCGTCGACCAGCGTGTAGCGGTAGCTGAACGGCTGGGCCATCAGGACCATGGCTTCGTAGCAGGCCGAATCGCCGTGCGGGTGGAATTTACCGAGCACGTCACCGACGGTACGCGCCGATTTCTTGTGCTTGGAATCGGCGTCCAGCCCCAACTCGCTCATCGCGTAGACGATGCGGCGCTGTACCGGTTTCAGGCCGTCGCCGATATGCGGCAAGGCACGGTCCATGATCACGTACATGGAGTAGTTGAGGTAGGCATTTTCGGTGAAGTCAGCCAGTGACCGGCGCTCTACACCGTCCAGGCTGAGATCAAGGGAGTCGCTCATGCGGGCCTCATCGGTTCGTTGTCTGGCGCAGCAGCATGGTGCCACCGCGCTGGGTAAATTCAAGTTTGTTCAGCGCGCTCATACCGAGCAGCACTTGCTTGCCATCCAGGCCTGGCACGACGATGGCGCGCACATCACGCAGCACAATGTCGCCCAGTTGCAGCCGGTCGACACGGGTTCGATAACCCTCGGTGCGACCGTTGGCGGTGCTCAGGGTCACCCCGAAGCCTTGTTCAAGTTTTAGCCGTTCGGCCATTTCTGCCGGGATCGCCACATCGGTCGCCCCGGTATCCAGCATGAAATCCACCGACTGGCCGTTGATCTGGCCGCTGGCGACGAAGTGCCCCTGGGTGTTGCTGGCCAGTTTCACTTCGATAAAACCTTCGCCCTGTTCCGAGCTGACGACGACGTTGGGATTTTGTTGACGCTCCTCCCATTGGCCGAAAAACCGTGTCGCCAGAAATAACGCTGCGCACCAGGCCAGCACCATGAACACCCGACCGGCGCGTTTTCCAGGTGTTTGCGGCGTCATGGCTTGGCACTCCAGCCACCTTCCGGCGCGGCAAAGCGCCAGACGACCGGGCGATACTCGCCATCAGCACGGGCACCGTCGTTGTTATCAATGCCGACCCAGGCGCCATCGGCGTCGACGATCAGCGCTTCCGTCAGGCCATAGCCCTGTGGATAACGACGGTTCTCCTGCAATGCCTCGTCGGCAAACGACCAGCAACGCTCGACCTTGGCCGTCACCGCGTCACGGCGGCAAATCTCGAACGCGTTGCGCTCAAGGGTGAACAGCTTGCCGTTGAACAACGACAGATCGGCAAAATCCCGTGACACCGCTCTGGCCTTGGGAAATTTCGCCGGCTGCATTTCCATCCCGGCTTCGCTCAGCAACACGCAGCCGCCGTCGCAATCCCAGACCGTTTGCTGGCGCTTGATCAACAGCAGTCCTCGGCGCTCACGCTCGGCAGCCAACCATAACTGGTCGCCCTCCGGATTGATCGCCAGGCCCTCGAACAATGCATTGAAGTGCAACAACATACCGCTGGCCCGCGCCTCGCGAACCAGCATCGGCGAAATCTTCAGCCAGGACGTCGGCCCAACGGGCGGCACTTGCAGAATCGCCGCATGGGACTCGCTGACGATGTAGCGATTGCCGGCGCTGTCGCAGGTGATGCCTTCAAAATCCAGGTCCCCGCCGCGCGCGAACGACGCCACCCAGGTTCGCGAACGCAAACCCCAGGGCAAATCGCTGTCCGGCACCGGCGGCACACCGATGCGCACGGTTTCAGCCTGCCAGACCGTGTCGCCGGTTTCGAGTCGGTAGATCTGATCGTCGTCGCGATCGGAAACGGCCCACAGATTCTTGCCACACTGGGCCAGCCCCGACAGGTTGCCGCCGCGCATGCCCTCCACGGGATGCTCGGACAACAGGCGCAACTCCGGTGCCGGCTCGGCAAACGCCGAAGCCGAGGTCAGAAGTAACGCACACGCCAGGGCAAAGCCAACCCGCATCAGCCAAGAACCTCGGCCAGGTTGCCTTTGGATTCCAGCCAGGATTTACGATCACCGGCGCGTTTCTTCGCCAGCAACATGTCCATCATTTCCGAAGTCGCTTCGAAATCTTCCAGGGTCAGTTGCACCAGACGCCGGGTGTTCGGGTCCATGGTGGTTTCGCGCAGTTGCGGCGGGTTCATTTCACCCAGACCTTTGAATCGGGTGACCTGTGGTTTGCCGCGTTTCTTCTCGGCCACCAGACGATCGAGAATGCCGTCACGCTCAGCTTCGTCGAGGGCGTAGTAAATTTCTTTGCCCAAATCGATTCGGTACAGCGGCGGCATCGCGACGTAGACGTGACCGGCATCCACCAACGGGCGGAAATGCTGGACGAACAGCGCACACAGCAACGTGGCGATGTGCAGACCGTCGGAGTCGGCGTCGGCGAGGATGCAGATCTTGCCGTAACGCAGCTGGCTCATGTCCGCCGCGCCCGGATCGACACCGATGGCCACGGCAATGTTGTGCACTTCCTGGCTGGCCAGTACTTCGCTGCCGTCGACTTCCCAGGTGTTCAGGATCTTGCCGCGCAACGGCAGGATCGCTTGAAACTCTTTGTCCCGCGCTTGCTTGGCGGAACCACCGGCGGAGTCACCTTCCACCAGGAACAGTTCGGAACGCATCGGGTCCTGCCCGGCGCAGTCGGCGAGCTTGCCTGGCAGTGCCGGGCCTTGGGTGATGCGCTTGCGCTCGACCTTCTTGCTGGCCTTCAGACGACGGCCGGCGTTGTTGATCGCCAGCTCCGCCAGGAGCATGCCGGTTTCCGGGTGAGCGTTGAGCCACAGGCTGAACGCATCCTTGACCACACCGGACACGAACGCCGCCGCTTCGCGGGACGACAGACGCTCTTTGGTCTGGCCGGAGAATTGCGGCTCCTGCATTTTCATCGACAGGACGAAGGCGATGCGTTCCCAGACGTCTTCCGGCGCCAGCTTCACGCCGCGTGGCAGCAGGCTGCGGAATTCGCAGAACTCGCGCATGGCATCAAGCAAGCCCTGACGCAAACCGTTGACGTGCGTACCGCCCTGGGCCGTCGGGATCAGGTTGACGTAGCTTTCCTGCACGCTGTCGCCACCTTCCGGCAACCACAGCAGCGCCCAGTCGACCGCTTCTTTGTTACCGGCCAGGCTGCCGCAGAACGGCTCGTCCGGCAGGCGCTCGAATTCGCTGACCGCGTCCACCAGGTAGGAGCGCAGGCCGTCTTCATAATGCCATTCGACTTTCTCGCCGGTGGCCTTGTCTTCAAAACTGACCAGCAGCCCCGGGCACAGAACGGCCTTGGCCTTGAGCACGTGCTTGAGGCGGCTGATGGAGAATTTCGGTGAGTCGAAGTACTTCGGGTCTGGCGCGAAGAACACGCTGGTGCCGGTGTTGCGCTTGCCAACGGTGCCGACCACTTCCAGCTCGGTCTTCTTGTAACCGTCGGCGAAGGTCATCTGGTATTCGTTGCCGTCGCGCTTCACGCGCACCCGGACTTCGGTCGACAAGGCGTTGACCACCGAAATACCCACCCCGTGCAAACCGCCGGAGAACTGGTAGTTCTTGTTGGAAAACTTGCCGCCCGCATGAAGCTTGGTGAGGATCAGTTCGACGCCCGACACACCCTCTTCCGGGTGAATGTCCACCGGCATGCCACGGCCGTCATCGCTGACTTCCAGGGAGTGATCGGCGTGCAGGATGACCTGCACCGACGTCGCATGCCCGGCCAAGGCTTCGTCGACGCTGTTGTCGATGACTTCCTGGGCGAGGTGGTTCGGCCGACTGGTGTCGGTGTACATGCCGGGGCGTTTGCGCACCGGGTCGAGGCCCGAGAGGACTTCGATGGCGTCTGCGTTATAAGAGCTAGCGCTGGGAGTGGCCATGGGGTCTCGTCGTCAAATGTTCTATTAAATAGAGGCGATGACTCACAGTGCAGTGAAATCAATCGCCTGATACAAATCTGCGCCGATGCCGGCAAAACTCAGCATTGCCGGCAATTGCCCGGCAAAACCCTGGAAACTATGGTCGCCGCCGGCCTGGATGCGCAAGGCACAGGCCCGGTAATACTGCTGGGCGAGGCGATAATCCAGCGTTTCGTCGCCCGTCTGCAACCACACCTGATACCGCTGCGGGTCCTGGGGCGCCGGCACTTCCAGCTCGGCCAGGGCCGTCACATGGTCGTGGGTCAATTCCCAGGCCTCATCGGTATACAGGTTTTTCTGCGTCCCCAGATACCCGTCGAACATCCGGTGCGGACTGACGGCGGGGTTGATCAACAGGGCTTTCAAGCCATGGCGCTCGGCCAGGTGAGTCGCATAGTAGCCGCCGAGTGAGCTGCCGACCAGCAGTGGCCGGCCAAGCTCCGAAATTGCCTGTTCGAGCTGACCGATGGCCTCGCGTGGATGGTGATGCAGGGCCGGAACGCGCAGGTGATCGCTCAAGCCCAGACGCTCCATCACTTCGATCAACTGAGTGGCCTTTTTTGACGAAGGCGCACTGTTGAAACCGTGGATATAAAGGATCGAACCGGACATTTGAACTCCCTGTGCGTCGGGTAAAGAAGGCGGAGTTTACAGGGTGTCGGGGGAATCGGGGATATCCGTGGAATTCATGTCGTCTGAGCGGACGCCATCGCCAGCAGGCTGGCTCCCACAGGGATTTGTGCACGACGCGAATTCATTGTGGGAGCCAGCCTGCTGGCGATGGCAGCACCGCAGATATTCAGTAGCCGTTGGAACCGTAATCGACCTGAAAGTCGAACCCGGTCACGCGCTCTACGCCGGTTTCGAGCCGACCATCGGGCAACAGCCGCAACCACCGATACCCTGGCGCCTGCTCGCCGACCTTGAAATCCTCACTGCCCGGCTCGAACTGAATGCAGGTCGAGGGCGAGGCAATCAGGCGCACGTCGTTACGCACTTGATCGATTTCCTGATGCACGTGCCCCCAAAGCACCGCACGTACTTGCGGGAACCGGTCCAGCACAGCAAACAGTGCTTCGGGATTGCGCAACCCGATCGGCTCCATCCACGCACACCCGATCGACACCGGATGATGGTGGAAGCACACCAGATGATGGCGCTCCGGCGCCTCGCTCAGCGAGCGCGCCAGCAACTGCAATTGTTCATCCTGCAAATACCCCGGCACCGACCCCGGCACCGCCGAGTCGAGCAACGTGACGCGCCAGTTGCCGACATCCACCACTGGTTCCAGCAGCGCGCTGTGCACGGCGGCTGCGGCCATGATCTGCGGTTCGTCGTGATTGCCGGGAATCCAGCGCGCCGGCGCATCGAGTTGCCGGGTCAGGTCGCGAAACTGCTGATACGACTCCAGCGTCCCGTCCTGAGAAAGATCGCCGCTGGCAATGATCAGATCGATCTGCGGCTGTTGCTGCCTGACCAGCTCGATGACCTTTTGCAGGCTGTCGCGCGTATTCATGCCCAGCAACGTGCCGTCCGCTTCGGCAAACAGATGGCTGTCGGACAGTTGCACCAGCAACGCCGAATCGGCGGGGGTCAAAGTGGATACGCTCGGCAAGGCGGTCTCCCAGGGCTAAACACGGGATAAGTGGAATGCCGCGATTATGCTGGGGGACGAACGAAAGAGGAAATCCGAGAAGCTGACGCAGTTCACATCTAGCGAGCTCAACGCACAACGGCGTATTCGTGCCCACACGCCAGGCAATGGCTCAGCCATTCACCCAGGAACATGTTCAGCTGCGCCTTTTCGTCCGGCTGGTGCATCGAGGCGTTCGGGTAAGGATAGATCCCGCGAAAGCGTCGCGCATGTTCGGCGCTGACCACTTCGGCCATGCAGGCGTCGTGATAGACCTGCACTTCCAGTTGCGGCACCGGCAGCCACGGCAGGCTGTGTTCCTGACGCACTTGCAGGGTCGTGGTGTATGGACAGACCTGCAGCACTTCAAGGGCCAGCACGCCGAGCATCTGCTCGCCGTGGGTCACGGCAATGCGCCGCGCCGCCGGCTCGTTGCGCATGTCCGGCAGCAGTCGCATCAGGCGCGCGTAGTTGGCCTCGCAAGAGGCTTGCAGCCCCACGAGGTCCACCCGGTAGCGATCGCGCAACTTGTTTACGACCATAACCCCCTCACTTCAGCGCGGTTCAAAGCTAACCATTGCAAGGCAATGATGCTGGCCGCGTTGGCAATTCGTCCGTCGCGTACGGCTTGCAGGGCATCCTCGAACGCCCAGACCGTGACGCGGATATCTTCAGCTTCTTCCTCCAGCCCATGCAGGCCGCCGACCCCGGTTGTCTCGCAACGCCCCAGGAACAAATGCACGAATTCATTGCTGCCACCCGGCGATGGAAAATACTTGGTCATCGGCCAGAGCGCCCCGAATACAAGCCCAGCTTCCTCCTGCGCTTCGCGGTGAGCAACTTCTTCCGGCACTTCATCCTTGTCGATCAGACCAGCGACCAGTTCAATCAGCCAGGGATTGTCGGTCTTGCCCATGGCGCCGACGCGAAACTGCTCGATCAACACCACTTCATCGCGCTGCGGGTCGTAGGGCAACACGCAGACCGCATCGTGGCGAACAAACACTTCACGATTGATTTCGCGGCTCATGCCACCGGCGAACAACTCGTGGCGCAAGTGCACGCGATCGAGCTTGTAAAAGCCCTCGTAGCACTTTTCGCGCCGAACGATATCAACGGCGGTCGGAATGGCGTTGGCAAAATCAGTCATGACAATCCTCGTTTACTGCTAGTCCGATCCGAGGCTCCTTTTGGTTACTTGCAACCTCGACTTCGCGCCATCCTAACGCGCCCGCGCCGTTTGATGCAGCCCCTTTCCAGTCAGCGGGATAGACGGTGAGGGCGAAACCAACTCTAATTAGCTTAGTGGCGAACTGACTGCTTCGTTGAGAGTCGAAGCGGATAACTTTTTGCCTTTCCCTGTTTTACGAAGGACGCCCATGTCGCTTTTTAAAATCGCCTCCGTGGCCGCAATCGCCCTGACCCTGGGCGCTTGCCAAAGCCTGTTCCAGCCCAACTACCGGGCGCCGCTGGAGACTACCCGCGATGCATCCGAACAGCTGAAACCGGGTTGCACGACACCTGACTGCCCGCTGGTGAACATCGATACGCTGCGCTTCCCCGCCGAGCCGCAGTTGGACGGCATTGTCGAAAAACGTCTGCTGCAAATGACCCGCACCTCGCCCGATGCCCCGGTGGCACCGACGCTGGCGGCCTATCGCGATGAGTTTTTGCGCACCGCCGGCCCGCGCTACAGCAGCTACTTGCAAGCCAAAGTACGTGAGCAGCATGACGGCTTGGTGATCGTCGAATTTTCCAGCTACCTGGACACCGGCGGTGCACATGGCACGCCGGGCCGCAGCTTCATCAACTATTCGCGCCAGCAGCATAAAGTGCTGACCTTGTCCGACATGTTGGTGCCAGGTCAGGAAGAGGCGTTCTGGAAAGCGGCGCAGGTTGCGCACAACAGCTGGTTGATCAGCACCAAGCTCGATCAGGAACCGGAGTTCGTGAAGAGCTGGCCGTTCCAGAAAACCCAGAACATAGCGCTGACCTACGGCGGGGTGATCCTCAAGTACGACGTGAGCACCATCGCGCCTTACGCGCTGGGCCACGTCGAACTGAAGATCCCCTACCCTCGCCTGAACGGCATCATCAAGCCCGAGCTGTTTCCCGGCCGTAACTGAAGGCCCGACCCAGCACGAGTTGCAGCAGCCCTGCCAGAATCAACGACGGCAGGGTTGCGCCGATGTCCGGATACAGATTGGCCAGCAAGTGATAGGTGCTGACCCCGCCCAGCCAGGCGAGCAGCGCCGGCCAGCGCAATGCGGCTGACGCCACTTGAGCACTGCGTTTACGCAGGATGAAGTGATCCACCAGCACCACGCCGAACAGCGGCGCAAACACCGAACCGATCAACAGCAGGAAGTTCTGGTACTGGGCCAATGGCGCCAACAAGGCGATCAGGGTGCAGACCACACCGATGGCCAACGCCAGGTGTTCGACTTTCAAGCGCAGCAAAATCCCGCTGGAAACGGCCGCCGAGTGAATGTCGGCAAAGGCGTTTTCCGACTCATCGAGCAGAATCAGCAGCAGCGGAATCCCCAGGCCGGCACCGGCCAGCGCCAACAGCAAGGCATTCACTTCACCGCTCGGCGCGAACGCCAGGGTGTAAGCCACGCCCAGGCTCATCAGCCAGAAATTGCCGATAAAGAAACCAATCGCCGTCCCGCCGAACACGTTTTTCGCACGCTTGCCGAAACGCGAGTAGTCAGCGATCAGCGGCAGCCACGACAGCGGCATCGCGATGGCAATGTCGAAGCCCACGGCGAACGGCATCGAACCGTCCCCGGCCTGCGCCCACAACGCCGCCAGATCGGCTTTGGCGAACAGGTTCCAGGTCAGCCAAATGCACGCGGCCAGCAGCAGCCAGATGCCCCATTTGCGCAGGATCTGGCGCACGAAGGTCAACGGACCGCTGACGGCCAGCAAGGTCGCCAAGGCACCGAAGAACAACGTCCAGAGCAGCGGACTGGAGAACAGACTGCCTTCGCTGAACGCACGCGCGCCGAGCAGGCTGGCAGCGTCGCGCATGACGATGATTTCGAACGAGCCCCAACCGATCAGTTGCAGCAGGTTCAGCACCGCTGGCAGGCTCGCGCCTTTCGCACCGAGGCTGAGTTTGAGCGCGGCCATCGACGACAGGCCGGTGTCACTGCCGATCACGCCGACAGCGGCCAGCAGCAGAACGCCGACCAGCGTGCCAAGGAAGATCGCCAGCAGCGAACCGGACAGGCCAAGACCTGGCGCGAGCAATGCGCCGGTCTGCAAAACCATCAGGCCGATGCCGAGGGAGAACCACAGGGAAAACAGATCACGGCCGCCGAAGACACGTTTGTCGGTCGGCACCGCGATGTCGGGTGAATAAGTGCTGGATTGAATGCTCAAGGGTGTTATCTCAGAGGAACATTTGTTGTCGTGTGGATCGCTATCGCCAGCAGGCTGGCTCCCACAGGGGACATGTGAACGCCACAGATCCAATGTGGGAGCCAGCCTGCTGGCGATGGGGCCTGTGCAGGCCCCACCCTTTCAGGTCAGATCAAACCTTCTTGTACAGCTGACTGCCTTCCTGCTTGAACCGCTCAGCCTGTTCAGCCAATCCCCGGGCGACTTCGGCGTCGACGGTTTCGATCCGCTGGTTGGCCGCGTATTCGCGGACTTCCTGGGTGATTTTCATCGAGCAGAATTTCGGCCCGCACATCGAACAGAAATGCGCGACCTTGGCCGAATCCTTCGGCAACGTCTCATCGTGATACGAACGTGCGGTGTCCGGATCGAGGCCCAGGTTGAACTGGTCTTCCCAACGGAATTCGAATCGCGCCTTGCTCAAGGCATTGTCGCGAATCTGCGCGCCCGGATGTCCCTTCGCCAGATCGGCGGCATGTGCGGCGATCTTGTAGGTGATGATCCCGGTCTTCACGTCATCCTTGTTTGGCAGGCCCAAGTGTTCCTTCGGCGTCACGTAGCAGAGCATCGCGCAACCGAACCAGCCGATCATCGCCGCACCGATACCCGAGGTGATGTGGTCGTAGCCTGGCGCGATGTCAGTGGTCAGCGGGCCGAGGGTGTAGAACGGCGCCTCGTCGCAGCACTCGAGCTGCTTGTCCATGTTCTCTTTGATCAACTGCATCGGCACGTGGCCCGGGCCTTCGATCATGGTTTGCACGTCGTGCTTCCACGCGATCTTGGTCAGCTCGCCGAGGGTTTCCAGCTCACCGAATTGCGCGGCGTCGTTGGCGTCGGCAATCGAGCCCGGACGCAGGCCGTCGCCCAGCGAGAAGCTGACGTCGTAGGCCTTCATGATTTCGCAGATCTCTTCGAAATGCGTGTAGGCGAAGTTTTCTTTGTGGTGCGCCAGGCACCACTTGGCCATGATCGAACCGCCACGGGAAACGATGCCGGTCACACGTTTGGCGGTCAGCGGCACGTAGCGCAGCAGCACGCCGGCGTGGATGGTGAAGTAATCGACGCCCTGTTCGGCCTGTTCGATCAGCGTGTCGCGGAACAGCTCCCAGGTCAGGTCTTCGGCAGCGCCGCCGACTTTTTCCAGCGCCTGATAAATCGGCACAGTGCCGATCGGCACTGGCGAGTTGCGGATGATCCACTCGCGGGTTTCATGAATGTGCTTGCCGGTGGACAAGTCCATGATGTTGTCCGCGCCCCAGCGAATGCCCCAGGTCAGTTTCGCCACTTCTTCTTCGATGGACGAACCCAGTGCGCTGTTGCCGATGTTGCCGTTGATCTTCACCAGGAAGTTACGGCCGATGATCATCGGTTCCAGTTCGGTGTGGTTGATGTTGGCCGGGATGATCGCGCGACCGCGGGCGATCTCGTCACGAACGAATTCGGGGGTGATGATTTTCGGCACGCTGGCGCCAAAGCTGTGGCCGGCGTGTTGCTGATCCAGCAGGCCAGCGGCACGGGCGACTTCAAGCTTCATGTTTTCGCGGATGGCGACGAATTCCATCTCGGGCGTGATGATGCCCTGACGCGCGTAGTGCATTTGCGTGACGTTGCCACCGGCCTTGGCGCGGCGCGGGTTGTTCACGTGAGCGAATCGCAGCTTGGTCAGCTCCGGATCGGCGAGGCGTTCCTTGCCGAAGTTCGAGCTGAGGCCGGGCAGACGCTCGGTGTCGCCACGGGCTTCGATCCACGGCGAGCGGATGTCGGCCAGGCCTTTGCGCACGTCGATGATCACGTTGGGGTCGGTGTACGGACCCGAGGTGTCGTACACGACAACCGGCGCGTTGATCTCACCGCCGAAGTCGGTCGGGGTCACATCAAGGCTGATTTCGCGCATCGGCACGAGGATGTCCGGGCGGGAGCCCTGAACGTAGATTTTTTGCGAGCGGGTAAACGGTTGAACCGATTGTTGATCGACTTGGGCCGAGTCACTCAGGTTCGTTATGTTTTTTGGTTTTATCGTCATCACGGGCTCTCCGAACACATCCAGGCAGTGGATTTTTGTCGGAGCGAACCTGTAATCGAATGGACGCACGGGCGCTGGGAAAACCAGCAGTGCTGTGCTCAGTGCTCGAGGGGTGTTCGATTGTCGAACAACATCCCGGACGAAGCACAAGAGGACTCGCCGGGTGACGAGAAATCTTGTTCCCTACGCAGGCGCTAACCTGATCAGGTTCAACGGGATCCGAAATTATTCGATCTCAGCCTCATAGCAAGGCACCCCGACAAGAACCCGGCCAGTCTAGACACAACTGACAAAGAACGCCAACACCGCAGTAAACACCATGATGAATGGCGCAATCAGACGATTGTTGCCGCACGTATGCGCAACTACACTCGCAACGGCCATGTCGCGCATTGACGCTGAGTGGGCTGCGCCGTACCTTTGGCGCTCAAATTATCAGTGTAATTTTTAGGGATGGCCTCATGCTGCGCAAACTCTCACTGGCCCTTGCCGTGTCTTGTGCTTCCAATGGAATGGCCTGGGCAGCAGAAGCGCCCTTATCGACCAAGACCGATCTGGTCAGCGTCTACCAGGAAGCGGTGGACAACAACGCCGACCTGGCCGCCGCCCGCGCCCAATACGGCGCGCAGAAAGAAGTCGTGCCCCAGGCGCGCGCCGGCTTGCTGCCGAATATTTCCGGTGGCGCCCAGTTGGCCAACGTGCGCACCGATATCGATCAACCGTCGTCCGTTGCCAACCGTAGCGCCAATTCCTATCAGGCAACGCTGGCTCAGCCTTTGTTTCGTGCCGATCGCTGGTTCCAGTACCAGGCCGCCAAGGACGTCAATGAGCAAGCCGCCCTGCAACTCTCGGCGACCGAGCAGAACCTGATCCTGCAAACCGCCGAGGACTACTTCAACGTGCTGCGCAGCCAGGACAACCTGGCCTCGACCAAGGCTGAAGAAGCGGCATTCAAGCGTCAGCTCGACCAGTCCAACGAACGCTTCGATGTCGGCCTGTCGGACAAGACCGACGTGCTGCAATCGCAAGCCAGTTACGACACCGCACGGGCCAACCGGATCGTTGCGCAGCGTCAGGTGGATGATGCGTTTGAAGCGTTGATCACCCTGACCAACCGTCAGTACAACTCGATTCAGGGCATCGTCCACACCTTGCCGATCCTGCCGCCGGCGCCGAACGACGCCAAGGCCTGGGTCGACACCGCCGCCAAACAGAACCTGAATCTGCTGGCCAGCAACTACGCGGTCAGCGCCGCCGAAGAAACCCTGAAGCAGCGCAAGGCCGGCCACGCACCAACGGTGGATGCGGTGGCCAAGTATGAGAAAGGCGACAACGATGCCTTGGGCTTCAGCAACCCGAACGGCTTCGGCCAGCCGTATGGTGGCCCCGTCGAGCAACGCACGCTGGCGCTGCAATTGAACATCCCGATCTACAGCGGCGGGCTGACCAGTTCGCAGGTTCGCGAGTCGTACTCGCGCCTGGATCAGACCGAACAACAGCGTGAAGGCCTGCGTCGGCAGGTGGTGGAAAACACCCGCAACCTGCATCGCGCGGTGAACACCGATGTCGAGCAGGTGCAGGCGCGCAAGCAGTCGATCATCTCCAACCAGAGCGCGGTGGAAGCGACCGAAATCGGTTATCAGGTGGGCACGCGCAACATCGTCGATGTGCTCGACGCGCAGCGTCAGCTGTACACCTCGGTGCGCAATTACAACAACACCCGCTACGACTACATCCTCGACAACCTGCGCCTGAAGCAGGCCGCCGGCACGTTGAACCCGGGGGATTTGCAGGACCTCAAACGCTATCTCAAGGCTGACTACAACCCGGACAAGGACTTCCTGCCACCGGACTTGGCCAAGGCTGCGGCTGAGCAGTTAAAGGCAAAACCGGGGCAATAATGGGCGGGTGATGGCGGTTCTGAGGACGCCATCGCCAGCAAGCTGGCTCCTACAGGTCAGCGATTGATCAATCGATCCAACCCATCCAGCAACCGCTGCAACGCGCCCTGATTGGTGCGCATCACTTTCAGCCCCGCGTCTGCCATTCGCTGCGCATCGCGCGGCAATTCGAACAGCCGCTGCACCGCCAGCGCCAGCCCCTCGGCATCTTCCACTTCCTGCAACGCCCCGGCGCTGCGCAACTGCGCGGCGATTTCGAGGAAGTTGAACAGGTGCGGCCCACTGAGCACCGGTTTCGCCAGCGCGGCGGGTTCCAGCAAGTTATGGCCACCGTTCGGCACCAGACTGCCGCCGACAAAAGCGCTGTCGGCCAGGGCATACAAAAACAGCAACTCGCCCATGGTGTCGCCGAGCAACACCGACGTATCGGCGGCGACCGGCTCCCCGGAGGAACGACGTACTGTGGCGAAACCTTGTTGCTTGCAAAGCTCGAACACCGCGTTGAAACGCTCCGGATGGCGCGGCACCAGAATCAGCAACGTATCAGGATGACTGTCGAGCAGTTGACGATGCGCCGCCAACACCACTTCATCTTCACCGTCGTGAGTACTGGCGGCGATCCACACCGGACGCTCCTGCGCCCGCCATTGCCCACGCAACTCGGTGGCACGCTGGAGCAGTTGCGGGTCGATGGTCAGGTCGAACTTGATCGAACCGGTCACTTCAACCGTTTCCGCACGGGCGCCCAAATCGCGGAAGCGCTGGGCCTCGGCTTCGGTCTGCACGGCGAACAGGCTCATTTCGGCGAGCATCGGCTGAGTCAATTTACCGAAGCGGCCATAGCCTTTGGCGGAACGCTCGGACAGTCGTGCGTTGGCCAGCGCCACAGGAATCCCGCGTTTGGCGCATTGATGAATGTGGTTGGGCCAGAGCTCGGTTTCCATGATCACCGCCAGTGTTGGCCGGACCCGGTCAAGAAACCGCGCCGCCGCGCATGGCAAGTCGTAAGGCAAATAGCAGTGCTGAATGCGCGGCTCGTTGGCGAACAAGGCATGGATGCGTTCGGAGCCCGTCGGCGTCATGCAGGTCACGGTGATCGGCAGTGCGGGATAACGTTGCAGCAATGCGCGAATCATCGGCGCTGCGGCAATGCTTTCGCCCACGGACACCGCGTGCACCCAGATGCCGCCGGGCTTCATCGCCGGCAGCCCGAGCGAGAAACGCTCGCCGATGCGTTTGGCATACGCCGGTGCCTTGCGCGAGCGCAGCCACAGCCGAATCGCTACCAGTGGCAGCCCCAGGTAAAACAGCGCGGTGTAGAGAGTTCTATTCATGGCGGCGGAGTTTATCGGTTTTTTCGCCGATCGCCTGCAAGTGCACGGCAAAACGTTCCGCCAGCCAACGGGCCGCCGGGCCGAGCGGTTCATCCCGGCGCCAGACCAGCTCCACCACCAGCGCCGGCGGCGTCCATTCGCTGGCCAGTTCGACCATCAACCCCTGATACGCCGGATACTGCACCACGTGCCGTGGCAGCCAGGCCCAGCCGAGGCCTCGCACCAGCCATTCGGCCATCACGTAGAAACTGTCGGCCCGCCAGACCTGCGGGCTGGCCGGCTCGCTGCCGGGATACACACTGGACTGGGTCGACATCAGCAACTGCCGATGCTGCGCCAGTTGCTGACAATCGACCGGAGCCTGCGTTGCCAATGGATGCCCGACGCCGCACACCGTGACCATTTCGACGCTGCCCAGCACTCGCCGTTCGAGCGCCTCGGGAATCTGATCGTGATAAAACAACAAACCGAGATCGGCCCGACGCTCCACCAGTTTGCGCGCCACATCGCCCTGGGCAGCACTGGTCAATTGCACTTCAAGGCTGGGAAACTGTTTCGCCAGGGCTTCGAAACTTTCAATGATCGGCTGATACGGCATCGCCTCATCCTGAGCCACGCGCAGGCGAGCTTCCTGCCCGCGCGTCATCGCCAGCGCCCGGCCATTCAGGCGCTCGCATTGACGCAGCACTTCCCGCGCCTCATCCAGCAACGCATTGCCGGCCTCAGTGAGTTTCGGCTGCCGGCCGCTGCTGCGGTCGAACAGGCTCACACCCAGGTCTTCTTCCAACAGCGCTATCGAACTGCTGACCGCCGACTGCGCCTTGCGCTGGTCCCGCGCCACAGCGGAAAACGATCGCTGCTCGGCAACGCTGACGAACAAACGCAATTGCTCCAGATTCCATTGAATGTTCATGGCCAACCCATCTCCCGCACAGATAGGTAATGACTTTACCCCATCTGAGCAACCTCTAAAATGCCGACCTCATAAAGCAACACTTCACACGAGGATGCACCCATGACCGCTTACTACTACCTGGCCATCGCCATCTGCGCCGAAGTGATCGCCACTGTTTCGATGAAAGCGGTCAAAGGCTTCAGCACACCGCTGCCGCTGATTCTGGTGATCGTCGGTTATGGCATTGCCTTCTGGATGCTGACGCTGGTGGTGCGCAGCGTGCCGGTGGGTGTGGCGTACGCGGTGTGGGCCGGCATGGGGATCGTGATGGTCAGCGTCGCGGCGCTGTTTATCTACGGGCAGAAGCTCGATGTGCCGGCGATGCTGGGGATGGCGCTCATCGTGCTCGGCGTTGTGGTTATCCAGCTCTTCTCCAAAACCGCCGGGCACTAAGACCTGAAACACGATCCATTGTAGGAGCGAGCCTGCTCGCGATTGCGGTATGTCAGCCAACATCTCTGTTGAATGTACCGCCCTCATCGCGAGCAGGCTCACTCCCACAGGATTTGTGTCTGGCTATGGATTGATTGCCAGCAAAACCTCCATTCTTCGAGTCTGTATACTGCGCCCTCGTCTTGAACACTGAGGTCGCTGCATGCCATCCGTTATTTCCACCGACGTTTTGATTGTCGGCGCTGGTGTCGCCGGCCTCTGGCTGAACGCGCGCCTGCGCCGCCAGGGTTTTTCGACCGTGTTGGTGGAAAGCGCCACCCTCGGTGGCGGGCAGAGCCTGAAGTCCCAAGGCATCATCCACGGCGGCGCCAAATACGCGCTGCATGGCGCCCTGACCGGCGCCTCGGAAGCCATCGCCGACATGCCGCGCCGCTGGCGTGAAGCCCTGGCCGGTGACGGTGAACTGGATTTGTCCGGTGTGCGCCTGTTGTCCGAAGCCCATTACCTCTGGTCCCCCGGCACAATCGCCGGCAACCTCACCAGCTTCTTCGCCAGCAAAGCCGTGCGCGGCCGTGTCGATCAGGTCAAGGGCGATCAACTGCCGCCAGCCCTGCAAGACAAACGTTTCAAGGGCAAGGTCTATCGCCTGGCAGAACTGGTGATCGACGTGCCAAGCCTGATTCAGCGCCTCGCCGACCTGGCCGGTGACGGCTTGCTCGCCGGGAAGACGATCGAGCCGTTGCTGGACGCTGGCGTTCTGGTCGGCCTGAAAGTCGACGAGCGTGAAATCCGCGCCCAACGCATCATCTTGAGCGCCGGTGCCGGGACGGCAGCGCTACTCGAAGCCCTGGGGCTGACCAAGCCCGCCATGCAACGTCGACCGCTGCACATGATCATCGCCAAAGGGCCCAGCCTCAAACCGCTGTACGCCCACTGCCTGGGTGGCGGCACCAAGCCGCGCATCACCGTGACCACCCATCCGGCCGCCGATGGCCAATGGGTCTGGTACCTGGGTGGCGATATCGCCGAGGCCGAAGGGGTTGCCCGCGAACCGGCCGAGCAAATCGCCACCGCGCAAAAAGAACTCGGCCAATTGCTGCCATGGATCGACTTGAGCACCGCGCAATGGGCGACCTTGCGCGTGGACCGCGCCGAACCGCTGCAATCGGGCCTGACGCGACCGGACAACGCCTTCCTTGCCGAAGAAGGCCGTTTGCTGGTCGGCTGGCCGACCAAACTGGCGCTGGCGCCGGACTTTGCCGACCGTGTCATCAGCTCATTGCAACGCGACGGCATCCAGCCAAGCCATCCCGCGCCGCTGCCCGAGTTGCCGAAGCCGCCGATGGGCGTCCCGGCCTGGGAGCAACTGCTGCCATGAGCCAACCGACCCTGCACGACTTGCATCGCCCGCTGGGCAGCACCGGCCTGATGGTTTCGCCCCTGGGTTTGGGCACCGTCAAACTCGGTCGCGATCAAGGCGTGAAATACCCCAACGGCTTCCAGATCCCCGACGATGACGAAGCGCGCATGCTGCTCAAACTCACGCGCGACCTGGGCATCAACCTGATCGACACCGCCCCGGCCTATGGCCGCAGTGAAGAACGACTCGGCCCGTTGTTGCGCGGTCAACGCCAGGACTGGGTGATCGTCAGCAAGGTCGGCGAAGAGTTTGCTGACGGCCTGTCCCGCCACGATTTCAGCGCCGCGCATACCCGGCTCTCGGTGGAACGCAGCCTGCAACGCCTGGAAACCGATTTTATCGATCTGGTGCTGGTGCACTCCGACGGCAACGACCTGGCGATCCTCAACGACAGCGAAGTCTACGCGACCCTCGCCGCGCTCAAGGCCGAAGGCAAGATTCGTGGCTATGGTTTCTCCGGCAAAACCGTCGAAGGCGGTTTGAAGGCTCTGGAACAAGGTGATTGCGCGATGGTCACCTACAATCTGAACGAACGGAACGAGAAGCCGGTCATTGACTATGCTGCTGATCACGGCAAAGCCATCCTGGTCAAAAAAGCCCTCGCCAGCGGTCACGTCTGCCTGAGTCCAGGCGTGGATCCGGTGCGCGCCAGTTTCGAGTTGTTGTTTGAACATCCGGGTGTGGCCAGTGCTATTGTCGGGACCATCAATCCGCTGCACCTCGCCCACAACGTCGCGACCGTTGCCCAGGTCCTACGTAGCAACTGATGCCGCCCCACGCGGCCTTAAGCAGGAGCCGACATGCCGCGTACGCTCATTAGAAAGAACCCGAGCAACTTCAAGACCCTGCCGTTATTCGTCGAAGCGACTCCCGAAGGCCTGAGTTATCAAAGCGTCGGGATGCCGCTGAATTTTTCCCAGACGTTGCAACGTCGCCGCCCGGTGACGGTGGCTGACAGCGAACGGTTCGCCGTGGAGTTGGCCAATCTCGGGGTTTCGGTGCGCCTGACCCTGCATTGGCAGAATCGCGATTACTGGGTGTTGGTACGTCAGCGTCGGCAAGACCGTGGCGATGTGGTGCTCAAGCTGATCTCCGGTTACGTGCCGGCCCACGAACTGAACCTGCCGCTGCACACCGCCATCCAGGAGATTGCCGAAGAGTGCCTGCTGGAAACGCCGGAAGGCTGGCTCGGCGGGCGTTTCAACGACACCTGGCTGCCGGCGCCCTACTCCGCCGCGCTGCACTATCGCGAGGCGTTGCCGTTTCGGTTGACGCCGCTATCCGGCTCGGCGCGGCCGGTGCGCTGCGCCAACCTGCAGTTGATCGAACGACCGCGCGCCTACGTGCACCTGCCGACTGCGTCGCTGCAACTGATCTATGACTTGCGCCTGGACGTGCCCAAGGAAGCCAAATCCCTGAGCCTGTTTCATGTCGACGAACGACTGGAGGGCGATCAACTGGTGGCCCGCCTCGACCGCAAGCGTCCCGACTTGTACCTGATGCCGTTGCAGGACGGCCAGCCGATGGCCGAGTTGTATACCCTGAAAAAGGATCACCTTTACCCGGCGAGCACACGCGGCTTGTATCTGGCAGAGAGCTTTGCCCAGCAGCAAGGCTGGCTGGTGCGCGATGAGCGGATTCGCTGGAAGGATTGGGTGCGCCAGCAAGGCTTGAACCCGCCGGGGAAAGATTCCGGTTTGGCGCGGTTGCGCGGGAAGGCGAAGCAATTGCTGAAAAAGATCGTGCCGCGCAAGAAGGTCAGTTCCTAAAAACCCAGCATGCGTACACCTAACCCTGTAGGAGCTGGCTTGCCAGCGATGGTCGTTAACGATGACGCGTGTCTACTGAGTAAACGCGGCGCCCTTGAGCCCATCGCTGGCAAGCCAGCTCCTACAAAAGTTTGGTATCACTCGGACTTGCGGATTTTCTCGACTATTGCGGTAGTCGAGCTGTTTTCCACCAGCCCCAGCACTTTTACCGTTCCGCCATACGCCGTCACGATGTCCGCACCGACGACCTGGTCGATCCCGTAGTCCCCGCCCTTGACCAGCACGTCCGGCTTGACCTCGCGCAGCAGGTTTTCCGGGGTGCCTTCAGGGAAGCTGATCACCCAATCCACCGCACCCAGACCTGCCAGTACCGCCATGCGACGGTCGACGCTGTTGATCGGACGACCCGGCCCTTTCAGGCGGCTGACCGAAGCATCGTCGTTGACCGCAACGATCAGACGATCGCCTTGAGCGCGCGCCTGTTCGAGGTACGTCACGTGGCCGGCGTGCAGGATGTCGAAGCAGCCATTGGTGAAGACGATCTTCTCTTTATGCGCACGCGCATCATCGACCGCCAGCAACAACTGCTCAAGACCCAGCACACCGCGCTCGGAACCTTCTTCACGCTGGATGGCGCGACGCAGTTCCGGGGCGCTGATGGCAGCCGTACCGAGCTTGCCGACAACGATGCCTGCCGCCAGGTTGGCCAGGGCCACGGCGTGAGGCAATTCCTCGCCCGCGGCAATCGCCGCCGCCAGGGTGGAAATCACGGTATCGCCGGCACCGGTCACGTCGAACACTTCACGTGCCCGAGCCGGCAGGTGCAACGCCGGATGATCCGGGCGCAACAGGGTCATGCCGTGTTCGCCACGGGTCACCAGCAACGCGCCGAGGTCGAGGTCGTGCATCAGCTGCGCGCCCTTGCTCACGAGTTCATGCTCATCGGCGCAACCGCCGACGATGGTCTCGAATTCGCTGAGGTTCGGAGTGATCAGGCTCGCACCCCGGTAGATCGAGAAATCCTTGCCCTTGGGATCGGCCAGCACCGGAATGCCACGGGCACGGGCGGCCTGGATCAGCACTTGATGATTTCTCAACGCGCCTTTGCCGTAGTCGGACAGCACCAGCACCTTGATGCCTTCGAGCAGTTCATCGACTTGCTCGCTGAGCGCCAACGCGTCGGTGGCGAAGGGTTCTTCAAAGTCGATACGCAGCAGTTGCTGGTGACGGCTCATGACCCGCAGCTTGACGATGGTCGGCTGGTGCGCGATGCGCTGGAACAACGCCCGTACGCCAGCGCCCTTGAGGCTGTTGGCCAGGCTGTCGGCGGCTTCATCGTCGCCGGTCACGCCGACCAGCGAGGCTGGCGCGCCGAGGGCGGCAATGTTCAGGGCAACGTTCGCGGCACCGCCCGGGCGGTCCTCGATTTGCTCGACTTTGACGACGGGTACCGGCGCCTCAGGGGAAATCCGTGAGGTACCACCATGCCAGTAACGGTCGAGCATGACATCGCCGACCACCAAGACAGGGGCTTGATCGAATCGCGGCATGGACAACTTCATGGAGCAACCCACATACAGAATGAACAGGGGCGGGATATTAACACAGGGTTGGCGTGGGCTTGTGTGGCGGCTGCAACGGGATGATTTTGCAGGGTTTATTGCTCATTTATTGAGCAATAAACCCGATAACCGCCGGCAAGCGTCTGCCATCTCCAGCGTTTGCGTGTCGATTTCACACTCGGCGCACAACGGTGCCTCGTAGGGGCTGTCGATCCCCGTGAAATCCTTGATCCGTCCTTGCCGGGCCGCCCGGTACAAGCCTTTTGGGTCGCGCTGCGCGCATACCGCGAACGAGGTGCTCACATACACCTCGATAAAATCGCCCTCGGCGAACAGCCGTCGCGCCGCATCACGCTCGGCCCGAAACGGCGAAATCGCCGCAACAATCACGATCAGGCCGGCATCGACCATCAGCCTCGCCACCTCGGCCATGCGCCGGATATTTTCCCGACGACATTCAGCCCCCATCCCCAGGTCACGGCACAGACCGGCGCGCAGATTGTCACCATCGAGCACAAAGGTATGCCGCCCGAGCTCGTTGAGTTGCAGCTCCAGAGCATTGGCCAGCGTTGACTTGCCCGCACCGGACAACCCCGTCAGCCAGAGGCAGCGCGGCCGCTGCGATTTGATTGCGGCACGGTCGTTGATCGACAGCGACAACGCATAAGGCCTGATCCCGGGGACTGACATCGACAGCGCCTCATTCATAACCGAGCATCTCGTAATCGCGCTGGTACACACGCCGTACCAACCGGCGGGTGCGTACCGAGCAGAAGTCACGGGCAGGCGCCGTGCGCCGCTGCTGCGAGCTGTTGATGTGCGGCAGCGGCACCGCGTCGCCCACCTGCTCGCACACGCGCTGAAAGTCGCGCTCCAGATGCTCCTGATAGCCAATGAAATCCAGCGCCAGATGCCCGAAGGAATCGGTGAGAAAATCCGTTTGCGCAGCGAAATGCAGCTGCCGCTGGATCGTTTCCGGGTGCAGCCAACGTGCGACAAAATCGTCGAAGTCGCGGTAGTGGCTGACCAGTTTTTGCGCGGGCCGGTCGCGCAGGCTCAGCTCGTTGCCCCGCAGAAAAGCGTAGGCTGAGTACGCCCTTTCCAGCGGATCGCGAACAAAAGCAAACTTGAAACTGTCGGCAAACTGCTCGGGAAATTGCTGTTCGTACCAGTACAAGGGCAAGTGCCCCGGGCTCCAGCCATCGAACAACGCCGCACAGACGCTGCTCCCGGCGCATTTGGGGACGTGAATGAACAGGCAGGAACGCTGTGTGAAAGGCTGGGGATAGCACAGGTTGGCCGACATCGACCGATTGACCACCTGACGGTCCACGACCGACAGACGCCCCAGCAAGAATTGCCGTTGCGCCTTGGGCAACAGCTTCCAGAGATAACGTTGCAACATTGCAGCACCCGCGCGAAGGGGATGGCCCCCTCGATTGAAGTCAAAGTTCGTTCAGGAACCTTAACAAGCGCGTTGCCGAGATTTATTCAGGTTTGGTCAAGAAAGGTAAAGGTCTGGATACAATTCACCGGACGCATTGCACGTCGATGAGCGCGAGGGTGAGCCAGGCTCACCCTCGCGTCGGGTCAGGCGATGTTTTCTGCCGGTGCATCGAGCCCCATCGCATGCAGGCGCGAGTAGTAGCCGTTTTGCGCCAGAAGCTGGGCGTGGGTGCCGCGCTCGACAATTTCCCCATGGTCCATGACCAGGATCAGATCGGCCTTCTCGATGGTCGACAAGCGGTGAGCGATCACCAGCGTGGTGCGACCTTTCATGACCTGATCCAGTGCCGCCTGAATGTGCCGCTCGGATTCAGTATCGAGCGCCGAGGTCGCCTCGTCGAGAATCAGCAACGGTGCGTTCTTCAACAAGGCCCGGGCAATCGCCAGACGCTGACGCTGACCACCGGACAGCAACACGCCGTTTTCGCCGACCTGAGTGTCCAGGCCTTGCGGCATTTGCGAGATGAAGTCCATCGCATAAGCGTCCGCGGCGGCCTTTTCGATGTCTTCACGCGGTGCGCCGGCAAGGTCGCCGTAGGCAATGTTGTTGGCGATGGAGTCGTTGAACAGTGTCACATGCTGCGTCACTTGCGCCACATGCCGACGCAGATTACGCAGACGGTAATCTTCGATTTCTACGTCATCGAGCAGGATTTCGCCGGTTTCATGGTGATAGAAACGCGGAATCAGACTGGCCAGGGTCGACTTGCCGCTGCCGGAACGCCCCACCAGCGCGATCATTTGCCCCGGCGCCGCGGTGAAGCTGATGTTCTTCAGCACTTCACGGTCGGTACCTGGGTAAGTGAAGCTCAGGTTACGCACTTCAAGGTGACCGCTGACGCGATCGCGCTCGACAGTGCCGGTGTCGATCTCAGGCTCGACGTCCAGTTGCTCGAAAATGCTTTCGGCACCGGCGACGCCTTTCTGGATGGTCGAACTGACTTCCGACAACTGGCGAATCGGTTTCGGCAACAGGCCGGCGGCGGTGATGTAAGCCACCAGGTCACCTGCGGTGGCATCGCCGCGCAGGAACAACACGAGGAACATCAGCACTGCCATGGCGGTGTAGATCACCAACTGCAGCATCGGCGTGTAGACCGCGCCGGTCTTGGTCATGCGCAATTGCTTGTCGGTGTTGCCCTGACTGGCTTCGGCAAAGCGCCGCTCTTCATAGCTTTCACCGCCGAAGCTGCGCACCACGCGATAGCCCTGAATGGTTTCGGACGCCACGTGTGTCACGTCGCCCATCGCCACCTGGATCTTCTTGCTTTGCTTGCGGAATTTCTTGCTGGCGCTGCTGACCATGATCGCGATGATCGGCAGGATCGCCAGCATCACCAGGGTCAGTTGCCAGTTCATCCACAACAGGTAGGCAAACAGGAACACCACGGTCAGGCCTTCGCGAATGACCACTTTGATGGCATCCGTGGCAGCACCGGTGACCATGGTCACGTTAAAGGTGATACGCGAAATCAGGTGCCCGGAGTTATGGGTGTCGAAATAGCGGTTGGGCAAAACCAGCAATTTGTTGAACAGCTCGACGCGCAGGTCATGGACCAGACCGAGGGAGACCTTGGCCAGGTAATAGTTGCCCAGGAACGACCCCAGGCCTTGCCATGCCGCGATCAGGATGATCAGCAGCGGCACGGCCATCAGCAACTGCAAGTCTTTTAGGTAGGGAACATTCGGGAACAGCACCGCTTCCGGGTTGCTCAAGCCGTCGACGAAGTATTTGAGAATCCCGGCCAGCATCGGCTGTGTCGAGGCAAAAATCACGAAGCCAATGATACTGATGGCAAACAGGCCCCAGTACGGGCGCACATACGACAGCAGGCGCAGGTAAATCTTCAAGCTCGACGGCGCAGGCGAATCAGGGCTAGTCATGAGAACCCGTTGTATGAGAAAAGAGCCCGCGAGTGTAACACAGGCCATTTTAGTCGCTGAGCTGCGGTAATATGGCCGGCTATCCATGCCTCACGGCGTCGACCCCGGAGTATTGATGCAAGCGCTTGACCACACCCGATACCTCGCCCTGCGCGAGGGTGCACAAGTCCTTGAAGCGGATGGTTCGGGAGACAAGGTGCTGCGGTTGACGGACGGCTCGATCCTCAAGCTGTTCCGCCGCAAGCGTCTGTTGACGTCGGCCGCCTGGTATCCGTACGCCAAACGTTTTGCCGACAATTGTGATGCATTGCGTGAACGGCACATTCCCTGCCCGTCGATTCGTCAGGTCTACCGCATCGCGAGTATCGAGCGCGATGCCGTGCACTACGATCCGTTACCGGGTCAGACCCTGCGCCAGTTGCTGGACGACGAAGGCGACGCTGATCCGCTGCGCGGCCAGTTGGGGGCGTTCATGGCGACCCTGCATGAGCGAGGGATCTATTTCCGCTCGGCGCACCTGGGCAACATCGTGCTGACGCCCGAGCATCAATTGGGTTTGATCGACATTGCCGATATGCGGGTCTATCGCCGTCCGCTGCGCAAGACCCTGCGGCTGCGCAACTTCAAGCATATGGTGCGTTACCCGCAGGATCGCCAGTGGTTGCTCGACGATCGCGGTGAGGTGTTCATGCAGAATTATGGCCAGACCCAGAGCGTTTGCTCTGCGGAAGAATTGAGCATCGCCCTGCAAAAATGATCTGGACACCTTCGCCTCCGGGGAGGAGGCGAAGGTCAGGCATTACGCCAGTGCCTGGCGTCGCGCTTTCAATACACGCGAGAGAATCATCGCCGAAGGCAGCAACACCAGTGGCCACAACTCGTCCGGGTTGCCGATCAGCAAACTTCCATCGAAGTTCAGCATCACCAACGCACACGCCAGGTAAACACCCCACGCATCGCGCAGACGCCAGGCTTGCCACAGCGAAGCCACCATCAACCCGACAAACAGCAGCAACGCCACCGCACCGCCGTAAAGCCCCATGGCCACGAAGATATTGTGCGGATGCTGGATCGGCATCGTGCCATCGAGCAACTGTTCAGTATGGAAACCGATGCCGCAGCCCAGCGCCCAACCGCAGTTGCGCCACTCGCCGATCATGATGTGGAAGATTTCGATGCGGTACGAATCACCCCGGTTCCACAGGGACAGGAACCAAAGCTCGTTGTGCACCATCCAGAACAACAGACCGAGAATCACCAGGCCAACCGCCATCGCACTGCCCACCAGCCGCGGCTTCTTGTAAAGCGCGTAAAGCAGCCAGGCGCCCAGCAGGAAGGCTCCGCCCACCAACGCGGTGCGTGTCTGCATGACAAAGACCACGGCGAACACCGCCAGGAAGACAGCCAGGCCACCTTCGATCAGCCTCCGCTCCTTGACCCACATCGGCAGCGCCAGCCCCAATGCGCAGAACAGCCAGATACTGGCATAGATGACATTTTCCAGACGCCCTGGAAGCAGTCCGACACGGATGCCGACGGCATACTCACCGGTCACCCAGGCGTAGATCGCCGAACTGAACACGTACAACGTCAGGACCCAGAACTGCGCACGAACGAAGGCCGAGCTGCGGAAAAACTGTGGATTGGTGAGGGCGCCCACGACCATCACGAACATCAGCACATAGAAAATGTGCTTGAAGAACTGCGCATGTCCGGCAATCGTCGCCGGAACCAGAAACCACAACAGGAAAGCCAGCCACCCCAGCGCCAACGGGAGCTTGAACAGGCCTGCCCCGCGCTCCTTGACCAGAAAGACCAGCCCAGGCAAAACCATCAGGCCGTAATACAGGTTGTTGGTCCACTTCGAAGACCAGCCCACCACAAAACTCAACAGGAACAAGCAAAGTGCTGCCCCGAAGTACGACGTGATGGTGATTTTTCCTGGCTTCATGCCGCTAAATTCCATTGACTACCCAACCTATTGCCACACCAAGAATCAGGGCCACGACCAGCTTGATTCGATCGAGACGTTTACGCCTTAACTTGTTTTGCCGCTCCTGTGGAACCACCACGTGCTCACCGAAACCGGTGTGCAGTACCGCGTCGTTCTCCAGAATCAGCGCATAGCGGTTTTCGCCGGCATACAGGCGCGACAGGTCTTTCTCTCCGGAAAAAGCGGAGTACGGTGCATGAATCAGGTAATCGGCACGGCGTCGCAAGCCCGGGTTCAGGGAGAAGCCCTGCCAGTCGGCCTTGTGCGAGCCCAGCACATAGAAAGGAATGCCGTGGCTGACTTTGCGCTCGTTCAAAAACACATAAGGACTGTGAACCTTGAGGTCATGATTGAAGCTGCGCAGCCACACCTGCAAGGCTTGCGGATCTTCTTCCAGCAAGCATTGGGACTCTTCGATAAAGCCTTCGCGGTAGAAGTCCCAGTCATCTTCGCAGTGGAAAATCCACGAGGTCTGCACCTCGGCATAGGCCGCATCGATGGATCGTAGCTGCCCCAGTCGCGGATTGTTGATGAAGAACCGGGTATGCGCCCGCCAGTGCTCCGGAATGCAGGCCTCGACGGCGCTGTCGCCGGAGTCCTCGGTAATGAATACCTTGCGGATGGGAGCCGTATTGAACCGGTCAAACGTCTCCAGGGTTCGCTTCAACAGATCGAAGCGACCGCAACTGGTGATGACGACCGAAATGTCGCTAGTCTCGCTGAACAGCATTTATTTACACCGCTCCATTAGTGGTTTGACCGCCGGCTTCACAGCCCGAGCGTTAAGCGTATTTTTTCTTTCCAGCCCAGCGGAACGTGCTCGCGTAGCGGCGCGCGCAGGGCGTCGACAATCGCATGCCCAACGGCGCGGAAGGTGTAACGCTGCTCTACCAGAGCCTGCCCGGCCAATGAAATGGACTCGGTCAGTTGCGGGGACTCACGCAACACCGCGAGTTTTTCCCTCAATTCATCGCGCGTTCGATAAAGCACAATGTTGTGCATATCGACAAAGCCCAGTGCGCGATTCTCTTCTTCGCCCTGATCGTAAGCAAACAACACACAACCACAGGCCATAGCCTCGAAATTCTTGATCATGTATTCGCCCATGCCGACATCGGCACTCACGAAATAACGGATCCGGCTCAACGTCTCGCAGTATTCCTCACCCGACTTGGTGCGCGTGATCAGCAGGTTTTCGACTTCGGCCACGGACTCGAGCATCGCCCTGCGTCCGGCATAGGCAACACTGTTCAGGCTGCCGACGAAACCCAGCTCGATGTCACGTTCACGCTGACGGTTCTGCAACAGCGCCTGATCGTAGCCCTTGGGCACGAAATGCGCGTCAAAGCCTTCTTCGCACAGGCGCTGGCTGACCATGTAACCCGAGCTGATCACCCGCGCCCAGGGCAACTTGCGGTAATGGGCGCTGAACTTTCCGGTGTACTTGCACGGAATGTAATTCTGGTACGCATCGTGTTCCAGAATAACCAGATTGGGCAGGGTCTGTATGAACCTCACCTGTCTGATTTCTTTTTTGAAGCGCAGGAAGAACACGATCCGGTCATAGCGAGAGACATCTACGTGCTTGCGAAAGTAGCCACGCAAGTCGTCCTGTTCCTCACTGGTCAATTCGCGCTTGTCACACTCGCACTGCTCAGCGATACCGTCATACAGCCGGTCGAGGATCGCTCGCTGCTCTTTCTGCACCAGAAACAGAACTTTCAATTGGTCTCTCTCTTTCCCGACAGCTCATGGACCCAGAATAATTCATGGCGTCGCACCGCTTTACGGAAGAACTCGTTTTCGCCGAAAGCCGGCCATTGCCTGGCAGCCAGGCAACGTTGTATCGCCCGGCGGAGTAAACGCTTGAGGGGAAGTCGCGGCTGAAGGTCGTGCATCATGCCCAACGACATGGCCTTGTGCCACTGTTTTTCGGTCGACAGGCAAAGCGACCAGGGGCGCAATGGCTCTTCGGCACTGATCTGCGGAGGCATCGCCACACCCGCACCGGCATCGCCCATTGGCCAGCGATCGTTATCGTGCAGGTGATTGGCGTAATGCAACAAAGTCTCGGGCTGCCAGGCTGTACCGCCCAGCGCCTGCATCACTGCTTGTTGCGAACACAGGTGGTCCGGGTGCGGGTCAAAGCGCGGATGCGGCAAGACAATGACCTGGGGCTGAATGCGCTCGATCAGCTCTTTCAGGTCGGCCAGCAGGTTGTTCCAGGACGGCACGCCATCCACATCACTGCCCAGGGCGAACGGATTGAATCGGCGAAAATAGCGGGTATCGTCCAGTTGCGCCTCGCGGGACAACACGGCCTCGGCCGGCGCGTTTTGCATGGCTGGCAACTGCAGACAGAAGTAGCCCAGCTGGACACAGCGCTCCTGGGGTACGCCGCCCCACAATGGCACGCTGATACTGTCCCAGGCGCGAAGCGATCCTTTCAACCGGGATGCTTCGACGCCTTTGAGCCCCATCTGCTGATAGTGTTCGGCCTCGATTTCACCGGCAGTCAACGTCACGATCCAGCTTTCGCTGGCACTGCTGTACAAGCCGAACGCGGCCAATTCGGCATCGTCGGCATGGGGCGCGATCACCATCACCCGCCGATTGCTGTAGTCCGGATGTTCAAACGCCCAAAGTACCGGTTCGCCGAGCAATCGGCAGAAACGCCCGCGCAGACGCAGCTCGCCTTTGGACAGAACCTGCGCCTGGCCGCTGAGGTTGAGGTAACGCAGACCGTTCACACCGCGCTCAAAGACTTGCCGGTCCGGACTGTCGCCACCCGACAACTCCACTATCGGGTCGAGAAAGCGCCCCAGCCAGGTGCTTTTGATCCGTAACGCCAGCACCAGGGTCGCGTCGTCCACCAGCATGACGCCGTCATCCAGCCGCAAATGCTCACCGTCCAGGTGAACCTTGGGTTGTTGGGTATAGGGCGGAAAGCTGTACTCGTAATCGTCTTTGGGCGAATAAAACAAATGGTCGGCAAACCATGCTTCGTGAGCGATCCAGCCCAGGACCGCCAGAATCAGCGGCAACCACCAGGCCACCAGCACGCCGATGGCAATCAACAGCACCAGCGCGACCAGCAGGCCGATGCGTTTCTGGCGCCGATGGCGCTTGAGCAATTGCTGTTTACGGCTCATGGATTGGCTCATACGGTGAAGACTGGCACAGGATTGCACCAGCGATCCTTGTATTCACGATCGGCGCGACCGAAGGAGAAGCGCAGGGGCTTGTCCAGCGCTCGCGCATGCTCCCAGGCACTTTGCGTATTGAGAAAGCTCAGCACGCTGCCAGGGCTGAATTCACGGGTTTGCGGGTCCACGCCACCATTGATGTACTCGACACTGATCCATTGCGGCGCTTCGACGCGGTAAACCAGTTGAATCGCGATTGGCGCGTCGTTGAGGAAAATCACCGAGCCAATCAACAAATCACGCAACAACTCGATCACTTCGCCCATGCGCTCGGCACCGGTGGCCGCAAAGCCCCAGCGACGCTGAAACAGGTCGCAATAAATCGCGGCCAGTTCTCGGCTGGAAAACTCGCTGACCGGCCGCACCACGCCGCCCGCCTCCTCCAGCAAGCGCAATTCGCGGCGCTGGTTGTAGCGAAACTTCTTCGACAGCTCTTCCGGAGTGCGGGCCATGGCCAATTGTTCAGCCTGCAACCTGATGCCTGCGAAGCGGCCTTCATTCAGTGCTGACAGATAACGGGCGCGATGGCGCAGGGGCGCTTGCGTATCAGCAGCGGCCGGCAGGATGAGCTCGGCATTGCCGAGGTCGAACAGGCCTTTTTTACCGTTGCGCTTGAGCACGTCCTTGGACAAGGCAAGGTCGCGGCCCCAGGTCGGGATGGCCGCCTGGACGTCACCGTTTTGCGCCCAGGCCAGATAGCGCACGGGAATGCCGGCCAAATGAGCCAGTCGTTCGACGACCATCGGATGCGTCGCGACGCTGCCGCCATAACGGTGCCAGGCCTCGGCGTATGTCGAGGCATCGACCACCGCCCAGCCACGCTCGCGCCAGCCTTGTAGTCGGTTGAGCATCAGCCCCTCGGCGCCAGTTCGGTAACGTGTGGCAAACGCCAGAAAGCATCGCGTACGGCACGGTCGGAGAAGCGCTCACGCAGGCGGTCGAGCATCAGCTCGGCGCACTGGCGACGTTGTTGCTCATCCATTGCGGCCAGATGGTGCAGCCCTTGAGCCAGGTGCCCGGCATCGCCCAACGGGAACAGAATGCCAACGCCTTCCACCACTTCCTTCGCGCCGCCACACGCCGTGGCGAGCAACGGCACGCCGGCAGCCATGGCCTCCAGCAACACCATGCCGAACGGCTCGTGATCGGAACTCAGGGCAAACACATCGAAGGCACGGAAATAACGCCGAGCCTCGGGCACCTGCCCAAGGAACAGTACGCGATCGCCAATGCCCAACTCGCGGGCTTGGGCCTTGAGGTCCTGCTCCAGCCGACCGGTACCCAAAATGACCAGTTGGCTGTTAGCCGGCAAACCCGGCAGAGCCGTCGCAAAACCTTCCAGCAACGTGGCCTGATCCTTGTCCGGATGCAGCCGCCCGACGTTGCCGACAACCCAGGCATCCATCGACAACCCCAGGGTTTCCCGGGCTTCACGAACGGACACCTGGCTGTCTTGCAAGGTTTGCACATCGATGCGGTTATAGAGCGTCTGAATCCGCCCGGCCGGCCATTTCGGCAAGCAACCGCGCATGTCATCGCGCACCGCGTCGGAAACCCCGAGCAGGCTCAGGCGCTTGCGGAAAATATGGGCGAAGAGCTTGCGAGTGCCGCGCTTGTAGTCATCAAACGCATGATGCACACCGATGACCGGCAACGAAGTGCCCAGCAAGGCGATGTAGATCGGCTTGAAACGATGAGCGATGCAGAAGCTGAAGTTGCGCGAAGCGGCGATCTTGCGCAGATCGCCGATGGCACCCAGCTTCAGGCCACGAATGGCCTTGGAGCTGTATTCCATGAACAACACTTCATCGGAAGCACAGCCCGCGGCAACCTCGCTGTCTGCAACCCCGGTCAGAAACACCGTGGTCACTCGATATCCGGTCCCCGCGAACAGGCTGGCGTACTGCCGGGCGCAGTCCAGAAACGGCCCGTCATAGCCGTGACAGAACTGCAGCACATGGCGTTCAGCCGAGCGTGTCATATGCGTCCGCGCCCTCTTTGACCACCAGGATGTCTTCCATGATCAGATACTGCAGGTCGGAGCCGAAGAACATGTTCAGGGCATCCGTTGGCGAGCAGATCATCGGCTCGCCACGACGGTTGAGCGAAGTGTTCAGCGACACGCCGTTGCCGGTCAGCACTTCCAGCGCCTTCATCATGTCGTAGTAGCGCGGGTTGTATTCGCGCTTGAGCACCTGGGCCCGGGACGTGCCGTCTTCGTGAACGACTTCCGGCACGCGGGTTTTCCACTCTTCAGCCACTTCGAAGGTGAAGGTCATGAACGGCGCCGGGTGATCGATCTTGATCATCTGCGGTGCGACGGTGTCGAGCATCGACGGGCAGAAAGGCCTCCAGCGCTCGCGGAACTTGATCTGGTGGTTGATGCGGTCAGCCACGCCGGTCGCACTCGGGCAACCGATGATCGAACGACCGCCCAAGGCACGCGGACCGAACTCCATGCGACCCTGGAACCACGCAACCGGGTTGCCATCGACCATGATTTTGGCAATGTTTTCCGGCATGTTATCGAGCTTGCGCCATACCGGCTTGCTCGGGTGACGGGCGCATGCTGCCAGCACGTCTTCGTTGCTGTACGACGGGCCGAGGTAGACGTGTTCCATCTTCTCGACCGGCACACCACGGGCGTGAGACACGTAAGCCGCCGCGCCGACCGCGGTGCCGGCATCGCCGGATGCAGGCTGTACGAACAGCTCTTTGACGTCGTCACGGGCGATGATTTTCTGGTTGAGCTTGACGTTCAACGCACAGCCGCCGGCGAAGGCCAGCTTGCCGGTTTCCTTGAGCACGTCGCCCAGGTAGTGGTCGATCATCTGCAACGCCAGTTTCTCGAACAGCGCTTGCATGCTCGCGGCGTAGTGGATGTACGGCTCGTCGGCGATGTCGCCTTCGCGCTTGGGACCCAGCCACTCGATCAGCTTCGGCGAGAAGTAGAAACCCTTGCCCTTCTCTTTATAACGGCGCAGGCCGATGACGTTGGCGTAGTCGGTGTTGATCACCAGCTCGCCGTTCTCGAACGAGGCCAGACGCGAGAAGTCGTACTTGCTGGCGTCGCCGTACGGCGCCATGCCCATGACCTTGAACTCGCCGTCGAGCATCTCGAAACCGAGGAACTCGGTGATCGCACCGTACAGGCCGCCGAGGGAATCCGGATCGAAGAATTCCTTGATCTTGTGGATCTTGCCGTTTTCGCCGTAACCGAAGAAGGTCGTGGCGTACTCACCCTTGCCGTCGATGCCGAGGATCGCGGTTTTCTCTTTGAAACCGGAGCAGTGGTAAGCGCTGGAAGCGTGAGCCAGGTGATGCTCGACGGGCTCGATCTTGATTTTCTTCGGGTCGAAGCCCAGTTGCTCCAGGCACCAGACGATCTTGTTGCGATAGCGCTTGTAGCGACGGTTGCCCATCAGGATCGCGTCGAGGGCGCGGTCCGGGGCGTACCAGTAACGCTTGGCGTAGTGCCAGCGCGCCTTGCCGAACAGGCTGATCGGTGCGAACGGAATCGCAACCACGTCAACGTCGGACGGCTTGATGCCCGCCTGCTCGAGGCAGAACTTCGCCGATTCGTATGGCATGCGGTTCTTTGCATGTTTATCGCGCACAAAGCGCTCTTCTTCAGCCGCCGCGACCAGCTTGCCGTCGATGTACAAGGCTGCGGAAGGATCATGGCTAAGGGCGCCGGACAGGCCAAGAATCGTCAATGCCACAGGGGTCTAGCCTCTTTAGTCTGCATGCAGGCGCAACGCGCCTCAAAAATTAATGTGCCCTCGCAAGGGGCGAGAGACAGCTAAAGGGCGGGATTATAGCGTAAACATGCCGGGAATGACCCTACGGTTATCAGCGGCGTAAACATGACCCAAGGCCAGGACGCATGGCCAGGATCATCCGCGACCCGGCCGCCAGTAAATCCTGAGATTGCCATCGGCCCCCTGCCGGTAAATCGTGTACGGCAAGGCAACGGTGTCCAGTGCACCGGACAACGCCAGGTCCAGCAAAACCAGTGGTACAAGAAAACCCGTGGGGTCCGGCGGTGCATTCAGCACACAAAAATCGTAGGCCATCCCGCTGTAGATTCGCGGGATGGACTGGCAGTAGGTTTTTTGTTTGCGCAGGTCACGCGCCGCGTCTTCGTCATTTTGCAGGACGGTGACGGCGGTGCCGCAGCCAGATAGCGCCAGTGAGAATGTGCCGAGCAGAACAGCCGTTTTGATCGTCAAGATTTGCCCTCCATGAACGTCAGGCAAACTAGCATTGCGGCTATTCAGGGCACAGTTCATGGGGTCTGGGGATCATGTAGGACATTTCATAAGAACTTGTCCGCCTGATCTCCGGTGGCTGTGCCGGCCCCATCGCGAGCAGGCTCGCTCCCACAATTGAAGTACTGTGAACACAGATCCATTGTGGGAGTGAGCCTGCTCGCAATAGGACCGCAGGCCCGATTCAGGCAGCGCTGGAGATTTCTTTGGGCAGCCGCTGATCGATGACCTGATACAGCGCGCTGCTCTCAGGCCAATTGCGCATGAACCGCGCCCGGTCCCGCGCATACGCCGGGGCGAAGCTGGCGAGCGAGCCGTGCTGACGCATCGCGTCCAGATCGATCAGTGCCCAGCGATCTTCCTGCCAGAACAGGTTGTGGCCCTTGAAGTCGCCATGACTGATCCGCTCGCGAATCAGCTCTGCAAACAACTGATCCAGCGCCACCAGCTCTGCCTCGGGCGCTTCACCGCTTTCAACGTACGGCGCAAACCGTTCGATGATGTCCGGCCCCGGCAAATGCTCGGTCACCAGATACGCCCGGCTGCGCAACCAGAGAAAACGTTTTTCCAGCACGGCCAGCGGTTTCGGCGTGGCGATACCGAGGAATGCCAGCCGATTGCCTTCGCGCCATGAGTGCCAGGCACGGCTCGGGCGCCAGAAGCGCTTGAGCCAGTGGGCAAAGCCTTTGATGTTGTAGCGCTTGATTACCAGCGTCCGACCGTCCACCGCGACTTTTCCGACACTCGCCGCGCCGCCGGTCTTGTACAGATGGCCCTGATCGAGCAATGCATCGGCCTGCTCCAGCACCGGCAACATCGCTGTTTCTTCCTCGCGGCGAATCGCCCGCAACCCGAAGGCCCCGCGCTGCACACTGAACAGCGTGCATTCGCGTCCGACCTTGATCAGGAAGTCCTTGAGGCGCCAGCTGCGGACCTTGTCGATCTGTTTCTGCAACGCTTCCATGGGCAAGGCATGCTCGCCATTGCTCAGCAGGTAATAGACCAGCAATTCTTCGGTGAAAGGCTCCAGCGCCTTGGGCAACTGGGCGAAAAACACCCCGAGGTTTTCCAGGACTTTCTGCCGCGACAATGGCTGGCCGGGGGTTTCGCTACAGATCCCGGCGCCGTCGATCAGATACAGTCGACCGCCCTGGCGCAGCAGGTTGTCCAGGTGCAGGTCTTCCTGCCACAGCCCTTTGCGGTGCATCTGGCCGATCGCGCCCAACGCCTCGGCCAACACGGCCCCTTGCCCATCCGCGAGCACCGGCAAGTGCTCGACCTGTTTCCAGGTATCCCCCAGGCTCTCGGCGCCTTCAAGGAAATCGAACAGCAGCCAGCCGCCCTCGCCGTCCTTCAAGCCGTCGGCCAGCAGCTGCGGCGTGGTCAGACCTTGAGCGGCGAGCAAGCGCACACCGTCCAGTTCTCGCTGAAAATGCCGGGCCGCCTTGGTGCCGACCAACAACTTGGCCAGCACCGGACGGCCACGCCAGACACCGGCGCCGACATAACGCTGGCCCGGCAACACCCGCAACAGACTCAACAATTGCAACTCGGCAGGACCGGCGGCATCGGCCAGTGAAACGCTCAGCGGCAGAGCCGGGCTACGGCCGGTGTTTTTCAGTTCGGACAAACGCATCAGCGCGCCTCCTTGTGGCTGCGCCGCGCGGTCAGTCGCGCCAGCCAGCTGTCGATCAGCGAACTGTCCTGCGATTGATCCAGGTAAGCGGCCAGCAATTCACGTACCTGCGCATCGCTCCACTCGGGCGCCCGCCGCGTCAACGGCTCCAGATCCTTGACCCGGTCACGTCGGCCCCACAGCAGCGGCCGGGTTTTCTCCAGGTCGATCAATTGGGCCTGGTAACCGTCGCCCGTGGCCCGCAGAAAAATGTGTTTGGGATAGAAGCAGCCATGAACCTGACGCGCCGCGTGCAGGCGCCGAGCCAGCTCGCCACACGCCTGCAAAATCGCCGAGTGCTGCGCGCCACTTAACTCCGACCAGCGCTGCAACAGCGAATCCAGGTCATCCCAACCGTCCAGCGCACGGGTCAGCAGAATCGCCCGGACTTCGCCCTCGACTTTGCGCTCACCGAAGAACGCCGCTTTCAGCGCCGGAATGCCAAGCTTTTCATAACGACTGATGTTGCGAAATTCCCGGGCAAAACTGGGTTCGCCAAACGGCGCATGCAACGTGCGCATCTGGTAGTTGCTTTGCCGCTTGAGGTAGAAGCCGTGACCTTCAAGATCCAGCCGAAACACGCTGCTCCAGCCACCGCGCACGGTGTTGGGCTCATCCACAGCATCAAGCTGCCTGGCCCAAAGCGCATCGAAGTTGCCGAGGCCGTGGCGCTCCAGTAGCGCACGGTCTTCAGCAGCCAGAAAATCAGTCATTCGCGTCCCTCGAAAAATCTAACCACGTGCCGGATCCGTTTTTTGTCGGCGGCATTGAGTCGTGTCCGTTGGCTGTATTGCAGGTAAAAGCGCAGGCGTTGAGTCGCCGACAGCTGATACTTGGCGACCTTGTCCAGGCACGCCAGATCCTTGGTGATACGGTACTTGAGCCAGAAGCCGCGCCAGAAATTACCGTTGGGGCAATCGATCAGGAACAGCCGGGCCTGGTCGTCGATCAACAGGTTGCGCCACTTCAGATCGTTATGGGTGAAGCGGTGGTCGTGCATGGTCCGGGTGTAACCGGCCAATTGCCGACTGACATGATCGACCCAGGCGCGATCCGCCAGTTTTGGATCATGCCGTTCAGCCAGGATGGACAGGTCCACGGTTTGCGGCAGTTCAAGGGTAATCATCGCCCCGCGAGCGTACGCCGCACCGCGCCGCTCCAGGCCCCAGGCCACCACTTCAGCAGTGGGAATGCCCCATTTGGCGAAGCGCTTGAGGTTCTGCCACTCCATTTTCACCCGCGGCTTGCCCAGATAACGGCGCAAGCCCTTGCCCGCGCCGACGTAACGTTTGACGTAATAGTTGACGCCATTGCGATTGACGCGGATGACTTCGGACAACGGGTCGTGAGTCAGTCGCTCGCCCTTAAGCGCAAACACCGCTTCGAGGCTGCCGAAATCTTCTGCCAGCTCGCTATAAGCAGGTTCCAGTTTCCAGCCCGACATCAGAGCGCATCCCCGTATCGCTGTTTACGGTCGTAGAGTTTGTTGGCCTTGCCTTCCAGCCAGGCGAGCAGCCCCGCTTCTTCCGACAGAACCTGGCGCAGCGGTTGCTGGAAGTAGCCCTTGAGGAAACGCAATTTGTCGCGCTGGGTCAAGCCGATGTCCAGGGCCGAGAAGTACAGCGCCGCCAGATCCTTGTTACGCCAGCGCTGGGTAATCGTCGGGCGGGTCTGGGCGCGGTGCAGGTCGATCACCGAAAGTTTGAAATCCTCGGCGGTCACCGGTTTATCGGTGTGCAACAGGAAGTGGCAGATGTAGCAGTCGCGATGGTTGACCCCGGCGCGGTGCATCATGCCCGTCATGCGCGCGACTTCGGCGATCAGCGCGCGCTTGAGTTTGGGCTCCGGCGGTTGCTTGACCCAGTCGATACTGAAATCTTCGAGGCTGACGGTCGGCGCCAGCTCTTCGGTAACGATGAACGAATGCTGGTCCGCCGGGTTGCTGCCCTTTTCACCGTAGGCAACGGCGGTCATGGTCGGCACACCGACTTCCTGCAGGCGCTGAATGGCTTTCCACTCCTGGCCCGCACCGAGCACCGGCAGTTTGGCGGTCAGCAGGTTCTTGAAGATCTCACCCCAGCCAATGCCACGGTGGATCTTCACGAAAAAACCATGGCCGTTCACTTCGGTGCGCAAGGTCCGGCGCGCTTCCAGCTCGCGATAAACCTCGCCCTGCAAGCCTTCGACTTCGGCGAACGGGTCGCGCCCGGCCCAAAGGCTCTTGAACGGTTCAGCCAGCATCAACTTCATTTAGCGTGCTCCGCCAGAATCACATCGGCCGCGTGTTGCGGCATGCTGTAGAGGTCGGCCGTCTCGGCGAAAGCCAGACCGTTGCGGCTCCAGGCCGCCCGTGCTTGAGCGTCGTTCAACATGCTGGTCAGGTATTGCGTCAGTTGCGCCTGATCGAAGGGTTCATCCAGCACCAGGCCGGCGTCGGCCTCGGCGATGTAATGAGCGTAACCGCACACGGCGCTGACCAGTACCGGCAACCCGGCCACCAGGGCCTCGAGCAACACGGTCCCGGTGTTTTCGTTGTACGCCGGGTGGATCAACAGGTCAGCACCCAGCAGAAAACGCGGGATATCGCTGCGGCCCTTGAGGAACGTCACGTTATCACCGAGCCCCAAGGTGGCGCTCTGCACCTGGAATAACTTGGGGTCATCCTGGCCAATTACAAACAGCCGGGTGCGTTTCTTCAGGTCAGCGGGCAATGCGGCCAGTGCCTTGAGGCTGCGATCCACGCCCTTGGTCTTGAACCCGGAGCCGATCTGCACCAGCAACAACTCGTCGTCCTGCAAGTTGAATTCACGACGGAACCCGGCACGAATCTCAGCCGCATTCGGTGGCGCACGACGGTCCTGAGAAATGCCCGGCGGCAACAAATGGAAGCGTTCCAGCGGCGTGTCGTAATGCTTGATGAACAGCGGCTGCTGGACTTCGGAGATCATCAGCACTTCAGTCTTGGCGTCCTTGGCGAACACCGCACGCTCGTACTCGGCGAAGTGCCGGTAGCGGCCCCAACGACGGTACAGCGAGTTGCGCAGGTTCTGCGCCTTGTCTTCGAAGCAGCCGTCGGCGGCGTAGTAGACGTCCAGTCCTGGCATTTTGTTGAAACCGATCAGGCGGTCCACCGGACGCTTGGCCAGATCGGCCTCCATCCACTCGCTGAGTTTCTCGTTGCGACGATGATTGAAGAACGCCTTGACCGGCGCCACCAGCACTTCGAAACCCGGCGGGATATCGCCCTCCCAGATCAGCGTGTAGACACGAATCTGATGACCGCGCTGCTGGCATTCCAGGGCAATGCGCATGAAATCGCGCTGCAAGCCCCCGAACGGAAAGTACTTGTACAAGACGAATGCCAATTGCATCAGCGCAGCTCCTCAGCCAGTAACAACGTGCTCAGTCGGGTCGCGACACGCTCGGGATTCAAACGCGTGAAGCACAGTGGCGACTCGCGTTTCAGGTCAAACCGGCGGGCATCTTCGGCCGTCGGTTGATAGGTGCATTTCTTTTGCAGGCAGGGTGCGCAGGGGAAATCGCTGGCCATGTGAATCTGTGCCTTGCCATACGCGCCGGTCAGGCCAGGGTTGGTCGGACCGAACAGCGACAGCGTTGGCACATCGAGTGCGGCCGCGAGGTGACCGAGACCGGTGTCCACCGCCACGCACGCTTGCGCACCGGCCAGCACTTTGCCGATGCCCGCCAGGTTCAGCTTGGGCAGCACTTCCACGTGGCGCATGTCTTTGGCGATGCGTTCGGCCCGGGCCTTCTCGGCCGGATTGCCCCACGCCAGCTTCACGCCGACGCCCAGATAGCCAACGCGCTCGGCCAGTTCGCGCCAATAGGCTTCAGGCCAGTGTTTGGTGTCCCAGGTGGTGCCGTGCAGGAACAGCACGTAAGGATTCTTGCGCGGCAATTCCACCAGGCGCTCGACGTTCAGGCCGTAATCGCCCAGACCTTTTGGCAAGTCGTAACCCAGGGCGATGGCGAACAACTGACGCACTCGCTCCACCGCGTGTTGACCACGGGCGACCGCCAGGCGTCGATCATAGAAGCGCGCAGCAATCGGCTCTCGCGCCGAACCTTTATCCAGGCCCGCCACCGGCGCCTTGACGTAGCGGGTCAGCAACGCGCTTTTCAACAGGCCTTGCGCGTCAATCACCAGATCATATTTGGTGGCGCGAACGCTTTGCTTGAAGCGCTTCCACTCGCCACTTTTGATGGTTTGCCAGATGTTCTTGCGCCAGCGACGGATCGCCACCGGAATCACCTTGCCCACGGCCGGGTGCCAGGTCGGGATTTCGGCGAAACCTTCTTCCACCACCCAGTCGAACGTGATGCCGGGAATCGCCCGGGATGCGTCGGTCAACGCCGGCAACGCATGAATCACGTCGCCCAGCGAAGAAGTCTTGATCAGCAGAACCCGCAAACTATTTGACCTCGACCACAGTGCCCTGCAACCGCTGCAAGGCTTCGTTCACCGCTTGCGGCATCAGCTGGCGCAGGCAGTTGTAATGACCAAAGCGGCACGTGCGATCAAAGCACGGGCTGCATTCGATGCCCAGGCGCACGATCTCGACATGTTCGGCCAGCGGTGGCGTGAAGCCCGGCGACGTCGAGCCGTACACCGCCACCAACGGGCGGTTCAGTGCCGCCGCGACGTGCATCAGGCCGGAATCGTTGGACACCACCGAATCGGCGCAGGACATCAGGTCGATGGCCTCGGCCAGGGACGTGCCGCCGCTGAGGTTCACCGACTCTTCACGCAGGCCGGGAATCAGCCGCGCGCGAATGTCTTCGCCCACGGCGTGATCATTTTTCGAACCGAACAGCCAGACTTGCCAGCCTTCGCGAATCTTCGCTTCGGCGACCTGGGCGTAATGCTCGGACGGCCAGCGCTTGGACTCGCCAAACTCGGCACCAGGGCACAGCGCCAACACCGGACGGTCGAGGCTCAGGCCGAATTTGGCCAGCGCCGCTTCACGGGTGACCGGATCGATCTGCAAGCTCGGGCGCGGATACGGTTTCGGCAGATCAAGGCCGGGCTCGTACGCCAGCGCCATGAAGCGCTCGATCATCAGTGGGTAACGTTCTTTGTCCAGCGTGCGCACGTCATTGAGCAAGCCGTAGCGAAATTCGCCACGCCAGCCGGTGCGTTTCGGGATACCGGCGAAGAACGGCACCAGCGCCGACTTCAGGGAATTGGGCAGCAGGATCGCCTGGTCGTACTGACCGGCCAGGGATTTGCCGATGCGCCGACGCGTCGCCAGCTCCAGCGCGCCGTGGCCGAGCGGAAAGCTCAAGGCCTGGCGAACTTCGGGCATGCGCTCAAGAATCGGCCGGCTCCACTCGGGGGCCAGCACGTCGATTTCGCATTGCGGGTGGCGTTGCTTGAGACACTGAAACAGTGTCTGCGCCATCACCATGTCACCGACCCAACTGGGCCCAACGATCAGAATTTTCATGTGGTTTCCAAAAACGAACCGGGGAGGCATACGCCTCCCCGCCTCGAGAATTCTACAAAACACTGCAGATCTACTGTGGGAGTTTGCTCCCACATTGGGTATTGGTGCACATCCAGTGCGGTGCAGCTTAGCTGCCTCAATTTACAAAACAACGCAGATCTACTGTAGGAGCAAGCTTGCTCGCGATGAGGCCATCACATCCAGCATTGGTGGTGACTGACACTCCGCCATCGCGAGCAAGCTTGCTCCTACAGGGGTATTCGGTGCTGCCACTGTCCGGTTTCAGCTCAATCCCAGCTCGCGCCAGATCCGCAATACCTGCCGCCGTTCGTCCGCGAACTGGTCGCCCGGTATCACCCCGGCGTCCTTCTGCAAGGCCTGCCGGTGTGCGGCGGAGCGGTAGGCTTTATAGGCCTCGCGCAACAGGCTGGCGTCTTCGGCGGGCATCAGCCCTTCGTGTTCCAGCTCTTCCAGAATGCGGATATTGTCGGTCCAGCGCAGCAATGGCGGGTGTGTTTCGGACCACGCCAGAGCCGCGTATTGCACCATAAATTCAATATCGACGATACCTCCCGCGTCCTGCTTGAGATCGAACGGCGCCGTGGCTTCGAAGGCATTCGCCCCGGTGCCGGCCGCGGTGCTCTTGCTGCCAAGGTTATCGCGCATCTTCGCGCGCATCTCGCTGACCTCCTGACGCAAGGTCGGCAAATCCCGAACTTTGCCCAATATCGCCGCGCGAACCTTCTCGAACGCCTGGCCGACATCCTGACTGCCCACCAGCACCCGCGCCCGTACCAGCGCCTGATGCTCCCAGGTCCAGGCTTCGTTTTCCTGATAACGGGCAAACGCCCCGAGCGAACTCACCAGCAGGCCCGAAGCACCGGATGGTCGCAGGCGCATGTCCACCTCATACAGCTGACCGGAGTTGGTCTGGGCGGTGAGCAAGTGAATGATCCGCTGCCCCAGCCGGGTGAAAAATTGCGCACCGTCGATCGGTTTCGGCCCGTCGGTTTCTGCCTGCGGATCGCCATCGTGAATGAACACCAGGTCCAGGTCCGAACCATGCCCGAGTTCCAGACCGCCGACTTTCCCGTAACCGACAATGATGAAGCCGGGATCGCACAAGGTGCCATCGGTGCGCTGCGGCGTGCCGTACTTGGCCACGGTCTGGCGCCAGGCCAGGGCCAGCACTTGTTCGAGGATCGCTTCAGCGAGCCAGGTCAGGTAATCGCTGACTTTCATCAGCGGCAGGCTGCCGGCGATTTCCGACGCGGCGACGCGCAAACGGTGCGCCAGTTTGAAATGGCGCAGGGCTTCCATTTGTTGTTCGAGGTCATCCTCGGGGATTCGTGTCAGGCGCTCGCGCAACTCGGCGGCCAGTTCTGGCGCCAAGGGCGGCTTGAACAACCGGCCTTCGTTGAGCAATTCATCGAGCAGTAGCGGGAAGCGCGTGATCTGTTCAGCGATCCACGGGCTCGCGGCGCACAAGGTCAGCAAACGTCGCAGCGCGCCGGGATTTTCAGTCAGCAGCACCAGGTACGCGGAGCGTCGGGCCACTGCTTCGACCAGTGGCAGCACGCGCTCCAGCACCAGATCCGGGTTGGCGTGCTCGACCGCCTGGGCCAGCAACCGTGGAATGAACGCATCAAGGCGTTCGCGGCCCAAACGCTGCATCGCGCGCAATTGCGGGCTGCTGCGCAGGCTGGCCAAGGCTTTCAGCGCTTTGGTGGCATCGGCGAAACCGCCCTCTTCCAACTGACGGCAAGCGGCCTCTTCGTCCTGCGCCTCCTCCCACAATGGCAGCCATTCACCGCCGACCACCACTTCGCTTTCGGTGCCTTCCTCTTCATCAGGGTCGGCGATCACCTGGCCAAAGTGCCAGGCCACGCGACCGCGCCAATACATCAGCTGCTCATGGAAGGCGTCCCAATCGGCGAAGCCCAACATAAAGGCAATGCGCGCCTGATCCTGCGCCCCGTCCGGCAACATCTGCGTCTGGCGGTCGGCAATCGCCTGGATCGCGTGTTCGGTGTAACGCAGGAATTCGTAGCCTTCGCGCAGCTCGCTGACCACCGCCGGCGGCAGGTAACCCTGACCTTCCAGCGTGCTCAGTACTTTTAATAGAGGACGTTGTTGCAGGCTCAGGTCGCGACCACCGTGGATCAGCTGGAACGCCTGGGCGATAAACTCGACTTCGCGGATGCCGCCGGAGCCGAGCTTGATATTGTCGGCCATGCCCTTGCGCCGGACTTCCTGCTGAATCAGCTGCTTCATCGTGCGCAGCGCTTCGATGGCGGAGAAGTCCAGGTAACGCCGGTAAACGAACGGGCGCAGCATGTCTTGCAGCTGTGCGCCGGCCACTTGGTCGCCGGCCACCACCCGCGACTTGATCATCGCGTAGCGTTCCCAGTCACGGCCCTGATCCTGGTAATACTGCTCCAGCGCGTTGAAGCTCAACACCAGCGCACCCGACGAACCGTAAGGGCGCAGGCGCATGTCGACGCGGAACACAAAGCCGTCAACGGTCATCGGGTCCAGCGCCTTGATCACGCGCTGACCGAGGCGGATGAAAAATTCCTGATTATCCAGCGAGCGTTTCACGCCGACGGTTTCGCCACCCTCGGGGTAGGCGAAGATCAGGTCGATGTCCGACGACAGGTTCAGCTCGACCGCGCCAAGCTTGCCCATGCCGAGAATGACCATCTGCTGCGGCTCGCCGCTGCGTCGGCCGGTGGGCACGCCAAACTGCTGGCAATGCCGCGAGTACAACCACTGATAGGCCTGATCGATGCTCGCATCGGCCATGTCCGAGAGGTCGCGGCAGGTCTGGACCAGATCGGCTTGACGGGTCAGGTCGCGCCAGATGATCCGCACTTGATGGCGAGTGCGCTGGCGACGCAGGGCACGACCGAGCTCGTCTTCGGTTTCAGCCGCGTTCACCGCTGCCGCAATCTGCGCGCACAGTTCGCCGGGAGCATAGCCACGGTCCAGCTCACCGGACTGCACCAGCGCCAGCAACATCAAAGGGTCACGTGCGCTCTGTTCAATCACGAAGTCGCTGGCGGCGGTGACGCGGGCGAATTGCGCCCAGCGCTCAGGCGTCCAGGCGGACAGGCCTTGATCATCATCAAGAGCCTCGACGGCCGTACGGAACGACTGCTCGGCGCGGGTGACAAACGGCAGGAGAATGCCGGGCAGTTCAGCAAGCGTAGGGAGGCTCATGGTCTATCCTTGATCGGCGTGTAGGAGGCTGCATGTAGTGAATTTTCAAATTGCACTACCTGATCGACTGTCGAACAAAGGTTAGAAATAGCTGAAATTTCTTTATTTTTGGCAGGCAGCATCAAGCTTTCACCTTTTTCGGTTGGCAAAAGACCAACCTTAACGATTATTCTCACAACGTAGCCGGAGGCCACAAGCCGCTCATCTGTAGTTTTACTACTCGTATATACATTCGAATAGCTGAAATGCCCGATGATTTGTAGTAAAACTACACGCCGCCGAATCCTACCTCTCGGCAATCCAAGAATTTATATCGTCTGCCCACAAGGCCAGTCGCAAACTCAGGCAACCGATTCTGGAAGCCTTTCCGCCCTGGAGCAAGCCATGCAAGACCTCGATCCCGTCGAAACCCAGGAATGGCTGGACGCCCTGGAATCGGTTCTCGACAAAGAAGGCGAAGACCGTGCTCACTATCTGATGACCCGTATGGGTGAACTCGCAACCCGCAGCGGTTCGCAATTGCCTTACGCCATCACCACGCCATACCGCAACACCATTCCCGTTACCCACGAAGCACGCATGCCTGGCGACCTGTTCATGGAACGCCGCATTCGCTCGCTGGTACGCTGGAACGCGATGGCCATGGTGATGCGCACGAACCTGAAAGATTCTGACCTGGGCGGTCACATCTCCAGCTTCGCCTCCAGCGCAACCCTGTACGACATCGGCTTCAACTATTTCTTCCAGGCCCCGACCGACGAACACGGCGGCGACCTGATCTACTTCCAGGGCCACACCTCGCCAGGCGTTTACGCCCGTGCGTTCATGGAAGGCCGCATCACCGAAGACCAGATGAACAACTTCCGCCAGGAAGTGGACGGTCAGGGCCTGTCGTCCTACCCGCACCCTTGGCTGATGCCTGATTTCTGGCAGTTCCCGACTGTATCCATGGGTCTGGGCCCGATCCAGGCGATCTACCAGGCGCGCTTCATGAAGTACCTGGAAGCCCGTGGTTTCATTCCGGAAGGCAAGCAGAAAGTCTGGTGCTTCCTGGGCGACGGCGAGTGCGACGAGCCGGAATCCCTGGGCGCGATCTCGCTGGCTGGCCGCGAGAAGCTCGACAACCTGATCTTCGTCATCAACTGCAACCTGCAGCGCCTCGACGGCCCGGTTCGCGGCAACGGCAAGATCATCCAGGAACTCGAAGGCGTGTTCCGCGGTGCTCAGTGGAACGTGACCAAAGTCATCTGGGGCCGTTTCTGGGACCCACTGCTGGCCAAAGACGTCGACGGCATCCTGCAACGTCGCATGGACGAAGTCATCGACGGCGAGTACCAGAACTACAAAGCCAAAGACGGCGCGTTCGTGCGTGAACACTTCTTCAACACGCCAGAACTCAAGGCGATGGTTGCAGACCTGTCCGACGACGAGATCTGGAAACTCAACCGTGGCGGCCACGACCCGTACAAGGTCTACGCGGCGTACCACGAAGCGGTCAACCACAAAGAACAACCGACCGTCATCCTGGCCAAGACCATCAAAGGTTATGGCACCGGTGCCGGCGAAGCGAAAAACACTGCGCACAACACCAAGAAAGTCGACGTCGACAGCCTGAAGTTGTTCCGTGATCGTTTCGACATCCCGGTCAAAGACGACGAGCTGGAAAACCTGCCGTTCTTCAAGCCAGAACCAAACAGCGCCGAAGCCCGCTACCTGAGCGAGCGCCGCACTGCACTGGGCGGCTTCGTGCCACAGCGCCGCGCGCAGAGCTTCAGCGTACCGACGCCATCGCTGGATACGCTCAAGGCGATCCTCGACGGCTCGGGCGACCGTGAAATTTCCACCACCATGGCCTTCGTGCGGATCCTCGCGCAGCTGGTCAAGGACAAGGAAATCGGCCCGCGCATCGTTCCGATCATCCCCGACGAAGCCCGTACCTTCGGTATGGAAGGCATGTTCCGTCAGTTGGGCATCTACTCGTCCGTCGGCCAGCTCTACGAGCCAGTCGATAAAGACCAGGTGATGTTCTACAAGGAAGACAAAAAGGGCCAGATCCTCGAAGAAGGCATAAACGAAGCGGGCGCCATGAGCTCCTTCATCGCTGCCGGTACTTCGTACTCCAGCCACAACCAGCCAATGCTGCCGTTCTACATCTTCTACTCGATGTTCGGCTTCCAGCGTATCGGCGACCTGGCCTGGGCTGCCGGCGACAGCCGTACCCGTGGCTTCCTGATCGGCGGCACTGCCGGCCGGACCACGCTGAACGGCGAAGGCCTGCAACACGAAGACGGTCACAGCCACATCCTGGCTGCCACCATCCCGAACTGCCGCACCTATGATCCAACCTACGGCTACGAGCTGGCGGTGATCATTCAGGACGGCATGAAGAAGATGACCGAAGAGCAGCAGGACGTTTTCTACTACATCACCGTGATGAACGAGTCCTACCAGCAGCCAGCCATGCCGGCCGGTGTCGAGGAAGGCATCATCAAGGGCATGTACCTGCTCGAAGAAGACACCCGCGAAGCGGCGCACCACGTTCAGCTGATGGGCTCCGGCACCATCCTGCGTGAAGTCCGTGAAGCGGCGAAGATCCTGCGCGAGCAGTTCAACGTTGGCGCCGACGTGTGGAGCGTTACCAGCTTCAACGAACTGCGTCGCGATGGCCTGGCCGTCGAGCGCACCAACCGTCTGCACCCTGGCCAGAAGCCTAAACTGAGCTACGTCGAAGAGTGCCTGAACGGCCGTCAAGGTCCGGTCATCGCGTCTACCGACTACATGAAGCTGTTCGCTGAGCAAATTCGTCAGTGGGTCCCGTCCAAGGAATTCAAAGTCCTGGGCACCGACGGTTTCGGCCGCAGTGACAGCCGCAAGAAGCTGCGTCACTTCTTCGAAGTCGATCGTCATTTCGTGGTGTTGGCAGCCCTGGAAGCACTGGCTGACCGTGGTGACATCGAACCTAAAGTGGTGGCTGAAGCCATCGCCAAGTTCGGTATCAACCCGGAAAAACGCAACCCACTGGACTGCTGAGGAGAGATTCTGTGAGCGAACTCATTCGCGTACCTGACATCGGCAGCGGTGAAGGTGAAGTAATTGAACTGTTTGTGAAGGTCGGCGACCGTATCGAAGCCGACCAGAGCATCCTGACACTTGAGTCGGACAAGGCGAGCATGGAAGTGCCTGCGCCGAAGGCCGGTATCATCAAGAGCCTGAAAGTGAAGCTGGGCGACCGCCTGAAAGAAGGCGACGAACTGCTGGAGCTGGAAGTCGAAGGTGCCGCTGCTGCGGCTCCTGCTGCTGCCGCGCCTGCTGCCAAAGCCGCAGAGAAACCGGCCGCTGCTCCAGCGCCGGCCGCTCCTACTGCTGCGCCAGCTGCCGCTTCGGTTCAGCAAGTGCACGTGCCGGACATCGGTTCGGCAGGCAAGGCCCAGATCATCGAGATCCAGGTCAAGGTCGGCGACACCGTCGAGGCTGATCAGTCGCTGATCACCCTGGAATCCGACAAGGCGAGCATGGAAATCCCATCGCCTGCCGCTGGCGTGATCAAAGCCATCAGCGTCAAGCTCAACGACGAAGTCGGCACCGGCGACCTGATTCTGGACCTGGAAGTGGCAGGTGCTGCGGTACCGGCTGCGGCCGCGCCAGCTCAGGCGGCGGCTCCTGCCGCTGCACCTGCGCCAGCCGCTGCCGCCCCGGCCGCACCGGTTGCCGACAGCGTTCAGGACATTCACGTCCCGGACATCGGTTCGGCGGGCAAGGCCAAGATCATCGAAGTATTGGTCAAGGCCGGTGACACCGTCGCCGCCGACCAGTCGCTGATCACCCTGGAATCCGACAAGGCGAGCATGGAAATCCCATCGCCTGCCGCTGGCGTGGTGGAAAGCATTTCCATCAAGCTGGATGACGAAGTCGGTACCGGCGACCTGATCCTGAAGCTGAAAGTCAAAGGCGCTGCGCCTGCTGCTGCCCCGGCTGCGGCGTCGGCTCCAGCCGCTGCGGCACCGAGCGCTCCTGCGCCAGCCGCCGCTGCTCCTGCTGCTCCAGCACCTGCGGCGGCTCCGGCCAAGTCGGGCGCCAAGGTTCACGCAGGCCCTGCAGTACGCCAACTGGCCCGCGAATTCGGCGTCGAGCTGAGCGCGGTCAGCCCAAGCGGCCCGCACGGTCGTGTGCTGAAAGAAGACGTTCAGGTTTACGTCAAAGCCATGATGCAGAAGGCCAAGGAAGCACCGGCCGCTGCTGCTGGCGCAACCGGCGGCGCGGGCATCCCGCCGATTCCGGTCGTGGACTTCAGCCGCTTCGGTGAAACCGAAGAAGTGCCGATGACTCGCCTGATGCAAATCGGCGCGTCGAGCCTGCACCGCAGCTGGTTGAACATCCCGCACGTGACTCAGTTCGATTCGGCTGATATCACCGAGCTGGAAGCGTTCCGTATCGCTCAGAAAGCCGTTGCAGAGAAGGCCGGCGTCAAGCTGACCATCCTGCCGCTGCTGCTCAAATCCTGCGCGCACATGCTCAAGGAACTGCCGGACTTCAACAGTTCGCTGGCACCAAGCGGCAAGGCGATCATCCGCAAGAAGTACGTGAACATCGGCTTCGCCGTCGACACCCCTGAAGGCCTGCTGGTTCCGGTCATCAAGAACGTCGACCAGAAGAGCCTGTTGCAACTGGCAGCCGAAGCCGCTGCGCTGGCTGCCAAAGCCCGCGACAAGAAGCTCACCGCTGACGACATGCAAGGCGCCTGCTTCACCATTTCCAGCCTCGGCCACATTGGCGGCACCGGCTTCACGCCGATCGTCAACGCGCCGGAAGTGGCGATCCTCGGTGTTTCCAAGGCAACCATCCAGCCAGTCTGGGACGGCAAAGCCTTCCAGCCGAAACTGATGCTGCCGCTGTCGCTGTCCTACGATCACCGTGTGATCAACGGCGCCGCTGCTGCACGCTTCACCCAGCGTCTGAGCAGCCTGCTGGCGGACATCCGCACCATCTTGCTGTAACACCGGCCGGCCCTCCTTCACCGGAGGGCCGTTCGCGTTTCACGTTTTCCGAGCGCCACGCTCGTACCTCAACCCCGCCAATTTGGCGGGGCTTTTTTTGACTTGAAGAAAGTCACTTTCCTACGTTAGTGGTTGAGTTAGCCCACAACTCGAATCCACTTCGGCACGATATTTTTTGCCGGCCTCCCACTAGGCTTGGTTATACAAATGACTAACTAAAGGTTTAGTCGGCTTACTTATTTAGTTAATACCCCTTCGAATGGATTCGAATATGTTTAAACCTACAGTCGGCCCGATTATTGGCCACACTACAACTCAACACGCCCGTATCTTTTTACGTGGCGAGTTACAAGAAGACACTTTGGTGTTTGGTGGAATTCGTTATCGACGCAGCGGTGATACGCCGTGGTCCAAAGCAATATTCAAACAGCTGACAAGCACGCGAGACATGTGTGACGTCTTTGCCCTCAACGATCTCGCCACCGATACCGAGTACGAATACCAGGCAGGCTGGTTCAGCCCCATGAGCCCCGTGCACACCGTGGAGACGGTTCAGGAACTGCCGCTGCAATGGCCCAGGCATGTCTACCGTTTCAGCACCCAGTCCGACAATCCCGCAGCGCCACGGGCTTACATCGTCGGGTCATGCCGTTACCTGCGGATGACAGTCGGCGCACCTTCGTTCCCGCATCTGGGCGACCGGATCTTTGCCTCCATCACCAACCTGGCGCAGCGCGCCGAAACGCCCATCAGCGCCCTGTTGATGACTGGCGACCAAGTCTATATCGACGACTTGAACATCATCGCCCCTGATCGGGAATACAAAGAAATACTCAGCAAGTACCGCATGGCTTTTTCCCAGCCGCACATTTCAAAGTTGATGTCCGGCACGCCGACTTACATGATCCTCGACGACCATGAAATCGAAGACAACTGGCCCACCAATAAAAACAAAAACGATGACTTTCTCTATAACAATGCCATCGCCGCTTATGAGTTATATCAAGCCAGCCATAGCCCGGCCCATGAGTTGCTTGAAGATGGAAACATCCGTTACCCCCTGAAACGCTATTGGTATCAATTCACCAACGGGGATATCGAATGGTTTGTCACTGACAGCCGGACCCGACGCAACCTGTCGGCCGGCGACCGGCGCATTCTCGACGAAGAGCAGGAGCAGGCCCTGTGCGAATGGCTGATCCACAGCCCGGCCCGGGTCAAATTCGTGGTCACCAGCGTGATGTTCTACCCCGACCGAAAACGCCTGGGCGATGACGCCTGGAAAGCCTTTCCGGAGCAACGACTACGGCTGCTGGAGACCATTCGTACACGCCGCATCAAGAACGTGTTCTTCGTGTCCGGTGATGTGCACGGCTCCCTGACCAGTCGATTGACCCACAGCGAAGACCCGGACTTCGAGGTGCACACCATCGTCTCCTCGCCGCTGTGCAACAGCAAATTGCTGCCCTACGCCAAAGCCTCCACCTTCATCCTTGATCAGCCATTGGTGCGGACTGCCGCCGGAGATTATCGGCATGAACTGACCAGCCAGGTCATCAGCCAGGACAATTTCGCGCACCTGATCGTTGAGCCAGAACAGATCCGCGTCAGTTATCACGACCGCGATGGCAAACTTTTACAGTCGACGAGCATTACGTTGCGGTGATGCCAAAAACATCGCCAGCAAGCCGGCTCCTACAGGATTTACGCGATCCCCTGTAGGAGCCAGCTTGCTGGCGATGGCGGCCTCAAATTTTGCGCCGCCCTTCAGACCGCCATCGCTGGCAAGCCAGGCTCCTACAGGTCCGGCGTCGCCCCGCAGATCGAGAATTCCCCCGCCTCCCCCCTGTAGGAGCCAGCTTGCTGGCG